>CAYTEI010000081.1:0-6899 GCA_964436705.1 uncultured Thermococci archaeon | reverse complement strand
TTAAAAAGAATAATTCATTCAACTTTTTCTAGTTATCCGTTTCTTCTATAATGACTTTAGAGAGTTCTTGATACAGTTCCTTTGGATTACCGCTTTTAATAAAAAATTGGTTTGCACCACTTTCAAGACATTCACTTTCGATCTCAGGTTCATCCCTTCCCGTTATGATTATGAAGGGTATATCGTTACCTTCGGATCTTAGTTTTTTAAGCATATCAATGCCATCAAGATCAGGAAGAAGATAATCAGAAGCAACAGCATCAAAATCCTCATTTCGAATCATTTCAAGACCTTCCTCTCCAGAAGTAGTTGTTTCAACGTTCAACTCCTCATCCCCCCTTTCTAAAAAAATCTTAGCTTGTTCCAACAGAGCAGACTCATCATCAACAATCAAAACCTTCAAAAACAAAACCTCCAAAACTTTATCCCTAAAAAATATATTCCTCAGATTAAATATTAGATTTTAGGAATCTTTTCAATGATACAATTTTTATTAGTCTTACTTAGTTATATATATTTATATTTTTTTATACCAAAAATTCTTACCGGTCTGATAAAAAAATGGTTTTTTACTTTCGATTTAAATTAATACTATCTATATATAATATTTAGGTAAGAAGACTTAATCGGTTTTGATTAATTTTTTGGTAATTTTGGTGTGTCTGGGTTTTTGAAGGGAATTAGAACAATATCGGGTTTTAATAAGTGATTTTAGTATTCACGTTCTTTTTCTGGAGATTTTATCTTTGCCATTGTTTTGAGGAATATCCATATTCCTGTCATGAAGAATAATGTTCCAGATAATCCAGAAACTATGTCACCACTATTAATCCAGATAAAGGTGAAATAAAGTATTGGGGTCAGTATGGTTATACTTGCTAAATATAAGATAGCTATTTTTGGGTAGATATCCATTTTTACCAGAAATCCTTTGAGAAATTCATTGATAAACATTATTTATGAATTTTAAATTCAAAATTTGTCTTTTATTTTTTTAATTGCTTTTGCTGCGCTGGCTCCTGATTTGTGTTTTAGTAGTGGGGTTCCTTTTTGGGTGCTTTTTATTACGTTGTTGTCGTATGGGATTGTGCCGAGGTGTTCTGTTCCTAGTCTTCCATAGATTGTGTCTTTAGACATTTGGGTTTCTTCACTCATTAGGCGTTGTAGGAAGTTTTTTTGTTTCCATTTATTTAGTATGTAGCCTTTTAATTCCTTTTCAAGTATGTTACCTACTCTTTGAATATTTTCAGCAGAAGAAACAGAAGCTTCATCAGGATTAACAATTATTAATAGCTCCTCTGATACTTTTATAGGATTCATAGAGTTTTTACTAATCCCTGGAGGCGAATCTAATATTACATGATCATATCCTTCAGCCAGATCAAGTAAATGACCATTAATTTTTTCTATATCTGATGCTAAAAATTTTCTTAGAGAATTCTTTGTAGGTAAAACATCAACGCCCTCCGAATAATCTCTTAGAATTTCTTCAATTGAATCTATTTCACCTGAAAGAAAATCAGTAAGATCTGGTTTAGAATTACTTATACCAAGATATTGAGCAATGTTTCCTGATGGGAAATCAGCATCAACAAGTAAAACATTGTCATCTTGTTTTCCAAGAGCGAGACTAAGATTCGTAGATACAAAGGTTTTACCAACACCACCCTTCCCGGATACAACAGATAATCTAGTGATATTTAAGCCTCCAACAAGTCAAAACTTTAAAGCATCACGATAAATAAAATAATAATTTAAATCTTTAAAAACCTTTCATTATAATCTGATATTAACAAATTCTTTTCGAATTCTTATCAAATTTTAAAGTGATACCCTAATTTATTTTATGATTATTTATTTTATTTTTGGTTAACGATATGAAAAATTAAATTAGATCTGGAAATCTTAAATGGAGCAATTAATCTTTACTGGGAATTATGTCATCAGTCGTTTTAATAATCCAAATATCGGTTAATGATTTAGAAACCCATTATTGTGAAAAAGGACCAGGCAATGCTAAGCATGATCATTGAGAACTTCAAACCTGAATATGGGCTTCCCGTCTTCATCATACCGGCTAAAATTCCTGAGAAAAAACCTTGCATCAATGAGGCTCGGAAGAAAACTTGCTTAAGTAAATTAGGACTTATGCCTCCTATTTGGCTAAAACCTTGTCCGCCTTGGGCTCCCTGAGCTTCAGACATGCGGGTCATTAACGGTACAAGGGAACTTGCAATATTATAGGAGGTAAGTAAAAAGATTCCAAAGGTCAGGAAAACTATGATGGCGTATGTTGTTGTTACATTTTTTCTTTCGATTTGAAGTTTTCTTTCTGTTTCAACGTCCCTTGCTAAAACTTCTATGATTTCACTGGTATCAGATGCTACTTCAGATGTTTTGTGAAGAAGGGACATCACTCTACTAATCAATTTAGTTTCAAGTCTATCAGCTGATCTTTCAAATGCTTCAGTTACAGAGTGCCCCCATTCAACGTCTTTACGTATGTTCTCTATTTCTTCTCCAAGAATTTCATATTTTTCGGGTTCGAGTATTGAAAAGGCCTTATAGGGGGAAATTCCTGATCTAAGAAAGTCTGAGAGTGAGTGAAGGAAATCAGGGGCGACTTCGATCATGTTTACTTTTCGCCTAATTTTCATTTCGTAAAAAATAGAGACTGGAGTCAGGGAGATCAATATGAATATTGTGATTAAAGTTTCGATTCTAAAATTAAAAAGGAAGAACATCAGGGATACACCTAAAGCTCCAGCGGGGAGACTGATAATTAAGGCATATAGGGGGGATGCTGTAAGCTTTTTGAGACTTCTTAGGTTGGTGATGGATTTTTCTATATATTTTCTTATGAGTTGTTGGAATGTTTGGCTTTCCTCTCTTTTAGGAGCGTTTTCGCCAAATTCTGTTCTGGATTGCATATCGAGGACGATAATGAATACTGCCGTTCCAAAAGGTATCATTATATATACAATGATATAAAGGATATTAGTTCGGAAGGGTCCCATCATTCCAAATAGGATAAGCATAATAATTGCAAAAATGGGTCCTAATCCTAGACTTGTTACATAGACTTCGGACATTATTCCTAGGAATTCTAAATTCTGTTGTTGTTTTTCTTTTGCACTTTCGTAGAGTTCATCGGATCTTCTTCTTAGGAAATCTCCCATGTTAGATCCTGTTTCTATAACAGAAGCAAAGGAAGTTAAGAAATCTGCAAATTCTTCTGATGGGGTTGTTTCTGCGACATCTTCAATAGCTTCTGTTGGACTATATCCAAGAATTTTAGCATTTCTAGATATTGCTCCTGCTTCTTTTGAAATTTCGCCGTACTCATATTGTTCGCTTAATGATTCAAAGATCTCTATTACCTCAAATCCACCTTTGCTCAGTGAAAGCATATAAGCGGTTGCATGAGGGAGCATGTCTTCAATACCCTTTTCCCTATTTGAAGCTCTAATGCTTGGATATAAGATGAAGGTAAAATACATAAGTAAACCAAAAATAATACCTATAATTATTGAGGTTATTATGAATAGAATTTGGAAGATAGTACTTTCTTCAAGTTCAATAAAATTTTGAAAGACTATGGGGAAATCTAGTTCAATAGGCATATTTATTACAGGAATGCTAATGGATCTTAATAATTCGGGATCCAGAAATAACGAAAGGGTAGCGTAGATAAGGGGAATAACGATTATACCCACAATGATCGAGTATAAAATTGAATTGGCAACATATTCATGAGGGGAACGAGCTTCTCGGATTGCTCTTAAGTTTTGCTCAAGTACTGGATAATCTTTTCCTTGGATTTTTTTTCTGATGTATTTTGTGGGATTATAGTTTGATAATTCCATGATTATCCCTTTTTTATTCGGTTACTTTTTCAAGGGCTTTTTCAGGGTTGAAATAGTATTGTCGGATTAGAGAAGCAACTTTGCTATAGGAGATTATTTTGTTTTCAGCCATTTTTCTAAGTAGTTTACTTCTTTTTTCTACTTCTTTCTTCATTTCAGGCATGCTTATCCCTTCATCTTCTCTAATTTCCCTTAAAATTTGTGATTCTTCCCTTTTAGAGAAATTATCTTCTGATCGGTTCCATTTATGTGTTTCGATCATTTTTAAACCTTTTGATTTTGACTCAAGTCCGAGGAATTCGACGGTCTTAAAATTTCTTCTTACCTTTTTATCTCCAAGATTGGTAAGAAGCTGGAGGCACATCATATCTAATTCAGCTAGCATAGGCTTGGGAAGATTTATTGGTTCGCCAACTAATCTATTAACGGCATCCTGGATTGATCCTGAGTGCATTGTTGAAAATCCTGTATGTCCTGTACTTATAGCTTGGAACATTGCAAGTGCTTCTTTCCCTCTAACTTCCCCTACAAGGATAGCTTCTGGTCTTTGTCTTAGTGCTTTTCGTACTAATTCATGCATATCTAGATTTTCTCCCTCTCCAGTTTCTCTTGTTAGGTTTGGGAGCCAGTTGTCCTGGTAGAGTGATAGTTCTCTAGTGTCCTCTATAGAAACTATTTTAGCGTCAGGCGGGATGAAGAAGCCAAACGCGTTTAAGGTTGATGTTTTTCCAGAAGCTGTTCCACCAACAACAATAACGGATCTTCCATTTTCAATAGCTATCCAAATATTAGCGAGCATTTCAGGGGCAAAAGTTCCGTACCTAATAAGATCTACTGGCGTAAAGCTTCCTCCTCCGAATTTTCTTATAGTAAAAGAGCTACCACGAGTTGTGACTTCATGACCAAGAGCAGCTTGTAGTCTTGATCTGTCTGGTAGTGTAGCTTCGACAACAGGATCGGCATATGAGATGTGAGATCCACCTTTTTCCGCCAATTTCCTAACAAATGAATTTAATACCTTCTCGCCTATTTTGATATTTGTCTTTAAATTGTAGAAATCCCTATGGAAGAGATATACGGGAACATTTACTCCATCACATGAAATATCTTCGATCCTGTCATCACGCATCAATCCATCGATATGACCGTATTCTAAATTATCTCTTACAAGATAATAGAGAAGACTATGTCTTTTCTTAGGATTTTTTATTCCTCTTTCTTTAGCTATTTCTCTATATTTTTCTCCTAATAATTTTTCTTTATTTTCTTTAATTCTGGTATATGGCAGTCTATTTTTTAGCTCTTCCCAGATACTATCTATTTCATCTTTTTCTTCTTTACTTAGCTTAGGCTCTAGTAATTTGTATTCGTGTTCCCCTGATTCTTCTTTTAAAACTATTTCAACTTTGGTATAAGGTCTTTCGATCCAATAACTATCAACTATTTTTTCTCCTTCTTTTCTTTCTTTATCTATTAGGGGCCCATATTTCAGGGGATTGAATTTTTCCATTCCTGCTTTTTGATTTTGTTCCTCAATGTCTGCAAATTTCTCAATTTGACTACTTATATCATCTAACTCTTCGTTTTCCATTAATTCTTTTAAGTTAACTTCATCTATTTCACTTAATTTCTTTTTCCTATTCCTTAATCCGTCTAACCCGTCATCAGATTTTGATAGAGAATCCAACAGAGACTTAAGTTCTTCATCATCTAGTTCCTCTTTCTCATTCATTGAGACTATCCCCAAAAACTTTATTCATGAACTCTTATAGATTTCTCATTTAATAATTATAACTTCCTTGGTTAAAATTTTGATAAATTTTAATAGACGATTTAGGTATCAAGTAGGAAGGTTTTTCTAGCTTCTAGCCCGGAGTTAGTAATATCAAATTCAAAAGTTGAAGTAAGAAGATCGCTTGAAGTTACGCCAGAGAATTTGTCACAGTTTATTTGCCTGGTTCTAGTCCCTCCTGTGGTTGTGGAGCTGAATTTGAAAACTCCATCTGATATTGAAAAAATTGAATTCTCTACATTTTCAGGAAATATTCCTCCAGATAAGCGGGTAAAAATAAGGGACTTCCAGTTTTCTCTATTTTTGGTTCTGATTGTTCTAAAGGAAGTTAACAAGTTTCTTTCCTCTCCACTAGGGAAAGTCCTAATCAAGTCATCTAAAGAATCTATAAAAATAAGACTTTTTTTCCCATTCTCTTCGATGAGATCGATCATGGATCTGACAATTTCAATTGCATCTTCTTCTTCTCCAGAAGTTTCCGACTCTGATGATTCCAGTGAAGCTAGTGTAGATGAATAGTAATCTGACATTAGGTCCTTAAATTCTACTTCCTCCTTAAAAGCTTCTACTAGGTCATTAGAATATGCTACTGCTACGTCTCTGATAACATCGTTTTTAGTTTTTGATAGAAGTACATATAATATGTTCTCTGGAAGGTAAACGTTTTCAATGTTTGATTTGGAAAGAATATCTTTTTTCTTTGCAGCATTTATAAAGGCGGAGGTGTGAATAAAAGCCTCTCTACCTGAACCAGTTTTCCCATAAAGTGCTACCAATGATCCTGCTGGGAGCCCTCCTGATACGGCTAGGTCTATGGAACTTATTCCGGTAGGGATTTTGGCTTCTCCTTCTTCAAAAGCTTTTTCTCTTTTAGACATTCTTAATCCTTAAATACATTTGAAAGTAGTTTGCTATTATTAAATTAAATTTATTTTTATCTAAATTACTTATTTTTAATCATTAGATTTGAAATGTCTTTGTATTTTCTAATTGATCTTTAACTTTCAAAAGAAACAAATCCTAATAAACTTTACGAAACCCATACTTGATGTCTATTATATACTTGATGTTTCTTAGGAGATTTAGATCGGAAGGAAAAAATAATTGCAGAATAAAGGTTATTTTATGTAAGAATGGTGATAATCCGTTTTTATCTATCTATCTGAATATAAAGTCTAAATTATCTTTGGATAAGTTGTAATACTTAATTTTGATTTAGGTATGAGGTCAATCGGAAGTTT
>CAYTEI010000080.1:0-6924 GCA_964436705.1 uncultured Thermococci archaeon | reverse complement strand
GAGATTATAGAGAAAGAAAGGTTGAGAGTTTAGAAGAAGATTTGGAGGATGCGGAAAAGGAGTTAGAGAGGGAAAGGACTGGCGTGACAACTCTTGGAGAGATTAAGGGTTTGGCTAGTAGTACTCAGGCATTCGTATTAATACTTATTTCTTTACTAGTTGTTCTGATTGGTGCATTAAAACTTAGTCTTATCTAGGAAAGGTTTTCTATAGAGGTGATTTCTTTGTTTAAAAAATTGTTGAGATCTTTACCTGTTCGTAGGGGAGAGTTTATGAATACTGGTTCTGAGTGGCATGCAGTAATAACCGGTTTTATCTACTCCACAATTGTAATAATACTCTTCAATAACTCTTTATCCATAATGTTCTTCTTATTTTTGGGTCTCTTTTTGTTGAAGGATAGGTATCTTGATGAGGTTCATTATTTTGTCTTTGGTTTGTTTGTACCTGTTCTTCTCTATAAATTGTTTATGTTATTAGGTGGTTTTATATGAAAATAGATTCAAATAATGTAGAAAAGGTTTTAAAACATTTAGATAGGTCTATTTGGTTTGTCCGGTTTCTTGTTGCCTTAACTTACATTAGCGGTTTTCTGATCTACCTGATCCATGGTGCGGTTCCTAGTTGGTTGTTATCTATGATAAAGGATGCTTGGAAGGTTGTTGTGGTTAGTGAGTTTGCCACATACAAAGTAAAGAAGGAGTAGTGCTATTTTATTTGGTATTCTCTTGCTTTGTTTTTTCCTCTTGATTCTACTAGTTTGTAGTGTTCCATCTTTTTTAGGTATCTTCTGAGGGTTCGGTTGGTTCTTGGGTTTTCTATTTTTTCTCTGTATTCTTTGTATAGATTACCTGGATTTATCGGGCCTTCTTCCTCGATGATGTTGTAAAGTGCTTCTTGGTGCTTATTTAGATTATCTTTCTTCTTTTGTTTGGTTTCTTCTTCTGCTTTTGGGATTGCTTCTCTTATTACTTGGTTGGTTATTTCATCTAAGTTCTGTTGCATTGCTTTTTTGGTTGATTGTCTGAGTGATCCTATTGCAAGTCTCGCATCTCCGTCTACGTGTCGTGCTATTAGTTGTAGTTGTTCTCGGTGTATTACTCCTGGTTTTAGACCCCATTTTACTCTGTCTTGTAGGATTGATATGATTTCTCTTTCTGTGTATTTTTTGAATTCTATTTTTGGTAATGTGCTGAATCTGCTTCTGAGTCTTTCTCCCATGCTTGCTAGGAATTCTTGTATGGAGTTGCTGATCATTATTAAGGTTACGTTGTTTAGGGAGTATAGGTCGTATAGTACTTTTTTGTCTTCTAGTTGGTCTGCTTCGTCTAGTATTACTACGTATGGTGGTCCTTCGTAGTTTTTTAGTCTTTCAATCATTTTGTCTTGTGGTGTGCTTTGTCGATGGATGTCTACTGTTTTGTTAAGTCCTTCTAGTAGTCGGTATAGTACTTTGTATCTGTTGTAGTCTTGCCAGCAGTTGATGTATTGGTGGTTTATGTCTAGTATTTGTTCTTTTAGTTCTTGGGTTATGTATTTTGATATGCAGGTTTTTCCTGCTCCGCTTGGTCCGTAGATCATTGTGTTTTCTGCTTTTTTTTGGTCGGGTAGTCCTTCTAGGTTGTTTGCTAGGAGTTGAGCTTCTTGGTCTCTGTGTTTCACTTCTTTTGGGATGAATTCGTCTTGGAGTACTTGGGCGTTGGTGATCATATTATCTTATTGTTCATGGGTGGTTTTATAGTTAACAGTGTAGGATCTGAAAGATCCGGAAAACCTCCACCCAATAAGTGAACAAGCAAAGAAAAAACAAGTAAAGAACAACCCACCACCCAGATCATCTATATCATAGTTTAAGAAGAGTAGGTACCTGATCCAGGATCAGTTGATCGGAATAAAGGTACTAGTAAAGTAGTGGTGTTCTATGGATTGGTTCTTATAGATAGAATATTAAATTGATTGTAGGGGGGATGAGAACGCAGGAGGCACACCACGGTGGAATAAATGAACTTGGGTTCGGCCGCTTGGTGGGAGGCGCCTACAAATAATGTTCAATCAGGTTTTTCCCCCTACAACCAAAGGCAGGTATATAGAGAATCTCTGTTCTCTTACAGGTTTTTGGGTGGGTGTGTGAGGTAAGGGTCTCTGGGGATACCCAGTCCTCTATTATTCCATAGATCTTTAAACTTAAATATTTTTTGTTAAATATATAAAGCATATATACTGATAAAATACCATTTATACATAACTGTAACTTTAAAGATATAAAGATTCTTCTTTTTAGTAATTACCCAAACATACCTAATAAAGCCTACCGACAAGACTAACAACAACATTCAACCAAACGAACCAGAAGAGACTGGGAACAAGACTTTAAACGGGTGAAGTTCTCGGCAAATAACTTTTACTAATCATAAATAACTCTCTTTATAACAAAGTTTATATGATATAAATACATACACCAAATAGAAATAATTATTTGAAAAAATAAAAACTAAGAAATCTACATATCCAAAAACAAATACAAATACGAAGAAGGCAGTGCAACTTCAAAAAAGAATCCAAAAACAAACTCCCAATGAAAGACAAAACCCACACAAATCCAAATAAGAGATAAACAGAATAAACCCAAAAAATGTTTAAAAATAACATAGAACAAATCTTAGAATACAAAATCCTCGAAGAACCTATCCTCATAGATATTGAGATCTTAGCCGGAATTCTTCTAATCATAATAGGACTCCTACTCTTAAGAGAATACAAAAAAAGACTATAAAAACAATAAAACAATCTCTAAAACCTGTAAACTACCCCTACCTAAAAATCTATCATTCCAACAAACACATAATAAATTTCTATGGATCAATAAGGATCTAATGCATAAAAAAGGCCTTAACAATAACAATCAGGATCAGTTCCAGGCAACACCCATACAATTATGAGTACAGAGAAAGAGTTAAAACAAATAAAGAATATATTAATTACGTGGTCTTTGATTATTTAAATACCTATCAATCCTTATAAGAAACAAAATAATTCAAATACGCTAAAACTATTAAAATATGATGATACCAAGGTTTAATAGAATATTAAAACTTTTTGAGGGATCTAGATGAGTATGAGTAATGAATCTGCAAAATCAAAAAGACTGGCATCGGAAGGGGAAATGTCGAAGGATGAGATCAAAGAGGCATTCAAAGATTTTATTGAGAATTACAAGGTAGAAGGAGAGAAAATATATTTAAGAAAAATAAAAGACATCGTTGACACTCTCGATGAAAAATCAATCGTTTTTGATGGTAAAGATCTATCCTCTGAAACAAGCTTAGTTGAATACGTTATCTTCAAACCAGAAATCAGTATAGACGCAGCTGAAAAAGCTATAAGAGATATGATCAAAGAATACAGAACCAAAGAAATGGGTAAAAAAGAAATACACGCCAGATTCAAAAACCTACCAATCCAAAAAACATCAATAAGCAAAATAGGAACAGACCACATCGGCAGAATGACACAAATAGAAGGAATCCTAAACAGAGTATCCGACATAAAACCACTAGGAGAAGAAATCACCTTCAAATGCGCAGAATGCGAAAACGAAATGGTAAGAACCCAAGAACCATGGCTCCCAGTAAAAGCAAACAGACCCCACAAATGCAACAGAATGGACTGCGGAGCAGGAAAATCCAAACTATACATAGACGACGCAAAACTAATCAACTACAGAGGACTAAGAATCCAAGAAAAACCCGAAAAACTAAAAGGAGGAGAAACACCCTCCAAGATCAAAGCAGTAGTAAGAGACGACCTAGCAAGAGAATCAAACACCCCAAAACCAGGAGACAGAATAACAGCCGTAGCCCAACTAAAGAAAATAAAACCATCGATCAACGACCGCCCACTATTCGGAAAAGTCCTGGAGATAAACCACATAGAATCTCAAACCAAAGAAATGGAAAGAATAGAGATCAGCGACGAAGAAGAAGAAAAAATCCAAGAACTAGCCCAAGACCCAAACGTTTTAAACAAAATAAGAGATTCAATAGCCCCAGCCATCAAAGGCCATGAGAGGATCAAAGAAGCCCTAGGCCTCACCCTATTCGGTGGAGCAAAACTAGATCTTCCAGACGGCACAACCCTCAGAGGAAACTCTAACGTACTAATCGTTGGAGATCCAGGTACGGGAAAATCCGTTATCCTGAAGTACATCGAGAACCTCGTACCCCGGGGAATGTATACAAGTGGTAAGTCATCTACTGGTGCTGGTCTTACGGCGGCAGCAGTGAAAGATGAGATAACTGATTCCTGGGCTTTGGAAGCCGGAGCGCTAGTCCTTAGCGATGGAGGTATCTGCGCAATCGACGAGTTCGACAAGATGGGTGAAAAGGATAGATCAAGCATACATGAGGCCATGGAGCAAGGTACTGTAAGCGTTGCAAAAGCAGGAATATCAGCAACCCTGAACGCTAGGACATCAATAATAGCAGGTGCCAACCCAAGACATGGAAGATTCGATCCGTACAAGCCAGTTAGCGACCAAGTAAATCTATCACCAACTATCCTATCAAGATTTGATCTCGTTTTCAAGATCGTTGATCAACCAGATGAGAAGAAGGATAAGGAGATTGCAGAACACGTGCTCGGAGTTAGAAAGAACAAAGAACTAGTAGAACCTCCAATAGAACCAGAACTATTTAAGAAATACATATCCTATGCTAGGAAAAAAGTAAATCCTAATATGACTGATGAAGCAGTTGAAAAAATTAAGAACTACTACGTGGGAATAAGAAACATGTACAAAGACCAAGAAGACACACCGATCCCGATAACGGCAAGACAATTAGAATCACTAATAAGGCTTGCCGAATCCCATGCTAGGATCAGACTCAGAGATGAGGTAAGAATTGAAGACGCCACCGAAACCATTAATCTGATGGATAAGGTCCTTAAAGAGATGGGGATGGATCCTCAAACAGAAAAAATGGACGCAGACATAATTATGACAGGTGAATCAAAATCTCAGAGAGACAAAGCAGAGATAATCGAAGACATAATAGGAAAAGTAGCAGAAGAATCTGAAAACGATAAAGCCGATATGAAGGACATACTTAAAGCAGCAGACGAAGCAGGAATAGAGAAAAAATACGCCAGACACCTAATAGACAAAATGAAAGAAAGAGGAGACATAATCGAATCCAGACCCGGAAAATACCAAACAATATAAAAAAAGAATTAACTCTCTACCCTTTCCACTCTAATTAATAACTATTATCTTAATTCTATAAATACTCGTGGAACTAGAGTAGTGAATCTGCCGTAGCCGCACCAACTACACTAAAAATAGCGCCAATAGCAATAACCCTAAGAGTTATCGTAGACGACGCTCCAAAAGTTTCCGGAGCCGCAAAAGTAAAAGTCAAAATAGTAACACTAAGATACGAAACCAAAATTAATGAAATGAATCTCAGAGGGATAACCAATATTCTGCTTTCTTTATCCGGATTTCGATCAGGATCGGCTTGGTAAAGCGCTCCATAACCTATTATAAACACAATCAAAACAGTTAATCCAGCCTGAAAATTACTCATATTCCTAGCCAATCTCCAGACCTCTTCCGTCACAACAAAAGCTCCAGATAAAATGAAACCCCCAACTATCTGCTGAAAAATATCACCAACGGCAAATTTCTTTTTTAATTCAATCATAAATCCAGCAGCCTCACAAACAACAAATGATCCTAAACCTTATTGTTATTTATCCTTGAGAAAAAGATCAATTCATAAATCTAGGTGAAGTTTCTCTAATTAGAATTCTTTTTTAGACTGATATCAAATCTTGCCCCACCAAGATCAGAGTTCTTCACCTCTATTTCCCCATCGTATATATCTAAAAGTGTTTTTGCTAGGAATAGGCCTAGTCCAGTACCTCTTTCGCTATCAGTTGTGTATCCTTTGTTGAATATCTTTTCTTTATCGTCTACCAGTACTTTTTTCCCGTCGTTTTCTATTGTGGTTATGATCTCTTTTTTTGTTTCTTCAGTTCTTATCTTTATTTTATTTGGTTTTGAGTGCTGTATTGCGTTCTCCAAAATGTTTATAAAAAGTTGGCTTAGTAAAGAGCCTCCCCATACTTCAACCTCTCCCGCATACTCTACCTCTATCTCCACATCATTCCTTTCCGACATATCCTTAGTTTTTTCTAATGCTTTCCGAATCATAGAATCTATATTAACTGGATTTCTTTCCTCTTTCTCCGCCTTTCTCAAATTTCTAACTTTTTCAATTATATCCATGCCGTTATCTAATTCTCTCTCGGCTTTTGAAATAATATCTTTTACTTCATCAGGTAATTGGAAGTCATTAAGGAGCTCATGATAACCTTGAACTATCTGAGCCTTATTTCTTACATCATGTCTTAGAAGAGTATGAAGGAATCTTTCTCTCTCCTCCGCTTCCTTCTTTTCAGTAATATCAATATGAACTCCAGTCATTCGTAGTGGATCTCCATTTTCATCCCATTCAACGACTTTGCCTTTGTCAAGTATCCAGATCCAGTCACCATTCTTGTGTTTCATTCTTCCTTCGAACTCATATAGATCTGTTTCACCGTTGAAGTGTTTTTCTAGTAGTTTTTCTGATCTTTTAAGGTCTTCTGGGTGGGCTAGTTCTTTCCATGTTTCAATGTTTACTGGTTGGAGTTCTTCTAGGTTGTAGCCAACTATTTCAGCCCATCTTTCATCGAAGATTGTTTCGCCTGTTTGCACATTCCAATCCCAAAGACCAGCGTTTGCTCCTTCAAGAGCCAGATCTAACCTTTCCTGCTTCTCTTCTAGTTGTTTATCTGTTATTTTTCTCTCCGTAATATCTCTTTGTATGCTAAGTCCTGCTTCTTTGCCTTGGTATTGTATTGGTACGCCTACAACTTCGG
>CAYTEI010000079.1:4528-7191 GCA_964436705.1 uncultured Thermococci archaeon | reverse complement strand
TAATCTTTATGCTGGAAGGTAATTTAGCAATTCCAACAGAAGTGAAGTCATCAGATGAGAAAAGAGATAAAGCAATTAAACAAGTGGAAGAAGGCAGGAAATATTCAGAAGGAGTTCTTTATAGAAAAACTGATAGATTGATTATTGCCTACTATCGTGATGGTAACTATGAAGTTTTAAAATGAATACTTATTACATCCCAGAAAAGCCGCATAAAGAAAGTCTTTGGAACGCAGGCTGTAGAAAAGAAGAGACTTATCATTTAAGTCTGGATGTTTATAGAGACAGTGAAGGCCAAATATGCTTATACGAAAACAGAACAGACAGTATTCTTATAGGAAAGGATATTGAAAGATTGATTGAAAAACTAGAAAATGATAGACGAATTTAAAGCCTTTATAATAGGTTTAATTACTGGGTTTCTTCTAGGAGTATTCTATGTAGTTTATACTATTTCTAGTTAACTTACACCTTTTACACCAAATACACCTTACACCTTTAATTTTTTGTGGGAGATTGGAGAAAAAAGAAAAGGTAGCCAAAAGAAATATATTTATTAAATAGTTTTCTTGTTTACCTGAGCGTCTAAAAAAAATGGTCGATTGCTACCGTGTAGTAGGTACGGCAGTGGAAATAAAGGTTGTGTGTATATTTCTTGTGGAAAAATGCTCTGTTGGAAGTGTTGTCACTGTGTTTAACAACACGATTTTTACAGATTTACGGTCTTAATCGTTTAATTTTACTAGGTTACGGAATTTACGGAATTTACGGTATTTACGGTGGTTACGGAAGTTACGGTGAGATACAAGGTAGTGTTGTGTTGTTTTGCGTAACCCGTAAGTAGCGTAAGTGGCGTAACCAGTCGAAATTTATAGTAGTAACACTTTTTAAAACAAAAAAGTTTAAAAATTAGATTATATTATATAAATTATGGCACGTAGAAATGATTCAGCTTCTATTCAAGCTGGAAAAATGTTTAAGGATGCGGAAAAACGTCAGCACGTATATGAAAGAATATTAAGAAATCTGTATTATCGTTTATGGAAAACTAAAGCATTACTGTGCGATCTTTCAGATGATACGGCCCAGGAAGAAAAAATATTAAAAAGATTAAGCAGATTATACGAAGCTATTAATAAAACTGAAACTAAATTAAAAGAGTTGAAAAATAGTGGTGCTGATAGCTCCAAAAGCCTCGGTGAACTTGCTTCCGAGTAGTAACAAATCTGAACATTTATAAATATATTTCTGGGCGGGCGAGACCTATGTTCTCGCGCTCTTCTCGGTTTACGCTGGCAGATTGTGCGAACGCGGGATGGGTTGGAAAAAAGCGTCCCCGCCACGAATAGCTGAAAAATGTAAAAACCTCAGCGCTTTAGCGCTTCGGCTCGAGGTCACCGCTCGAGGATAAACTTTTTAGATTTTTCGCTATTCTTCCGCCGCCAGTTGAGCCCCCGCTTCACCGCCGCCGCCAGATGCTCGAAATAGAACCAGCAAGAGAAAGTGGTTTTAGTTTTTGCGCTCCTATAAATTTGCGTCTCCTCGTTACGCAGAGGCTCCACTGCGGTGCTCATTTATGCGGTGCTCAAAACTAAAACTTCGCAAAAACAAGTTTTGCGAACTCCACTCCGTTGGAAGCACTTTCTCCTACTTCTCAAATTAGTGATAGCCACACGCAGAAAAGCCACTCCGCCGCTTCGCATAAGCGCGCTTATGCCGAACTATCAAATTTGAGTTCTATTTCTCGCTACTTTCCCACCGCCACTAGTTAAACCCGGATATTGCGGAAGCGCGGTTACATATCCCGGTTTAACAACTTCAGTTTATATTTCATATAAACAAAAGCCCACCACCGAAAGTTCCCCCGCTTTCCGCCGCCCCCAGAAAACATCCTCCGCCGTAGAAAATAAAATAAATTCTGTTTCTTATTAGAAAAAAACAGAACGCGAGGTTTCCGCTCGCGCTTAAGTTTATAATATTTTCTACAGACCGCCAGAACTATTCCCCCTCTTTCCGCCACCACCAAAAACTGTTCCCCCGCTTCACCGCCGCCGCCCTGTAAAGAAATAGTGATTCTCTTTAGTAAATAGTATACCGAAAAATTTATAAACTTGTATAGGCTGTATAAAATTATTATGGGAAACGTGTCAAGATTAATTAACGCAAGAAAAGTAAGAGAAATAGCAAAGTCCCAAGATAAATTTGTAAAAGAGGGATTTATTAAAAGATTAGAAGATAAAATAAAAAGAGAAATATCTGACGGTTGTATTAGATGTGATTTAGCTGGAAGAAAAGTTCTAAAAGAACAAGATGGTTAAGGAAGATTATTTGAAGATTGGAAAGAAACCAGTAATGAATTATTTAACTGCTTTAGAGATTCTCTTTAAGAATAGTAAGAAGTTAGTTATTATTGCTGGAGGAAGGAATGTTTCTAAAGCTGTAGAATTAGTTTGTTTAGCTATGAAAAAACAGAAACTTTCTTTTACTGTAGAGAAAACTGACTTTGATTTATCTAAAAGAGAAGAAAAACTTGTGCCAATAGTTAAAATATATTTGAAAAGTAATTAGAAATATTCTGTGAGAAGTGAGAAATATTCTGTGAGAAGTGAGAAATATTCTGTGAGAAGTGAGAAATATTCTCTAAGAAACGTAAAATATTCTGT
>CAYTEI010000079.1:0-4428 GCA_964436705.1 uncultured Thermococci archaeon | reverse complement strand
GAGAAACGTAAAATATTCTGTGAGAAACGTAAAATATTCTGTGAGAAACGTAAAATATTCTGTGAGAAACGTAAAAATTGTTTGTGAGAGAGAAAATTTCTTCTGTGAGAGAGAAAATATTTCTCTGAGAAATCCATTTTTAGGGGGGCAAAAATATAATATCTGGTCACCTTGGCTATGAACCGTCAACTGAAAACCTCAGCTATGAACCTCAAAACAGTTATGGATTAATTCCGCTGTATAACCAAAACGAAAAGATTTATAAATCTGAGGGACTTGAATTTATTATGAACATAGACAATCAGACTTTAGCGAAGTATTTGAAAGACCCAGTTTTATTTCAGGAAAAGATAGCAGGCTTAAGATTAGTCTCCCAGACACAGAGAGATATACTACGCTCAGACGCCCCCAGAATAGCAATCTCAGCTGGAAGAAGATGGGGAAAAACCTGCATGCTTGCCAACTACTGTCTATGGTGGGCTATGAAATATTCAGGCTCAGAAATAGTTATTGTTTCTGCTTCTTGGGAACAGATAGATATTTTCATGCAACAACTTAAAGATATTTTCAATCAAATTCATCCTTTCCTAAGAAAGAGAATAAAAGTGGGAGCTTGGAGAACAAGATATGTAGAAATAGAAAAAAGTAAAATCTCAGCAGTCTCTGCTTCCAGAAGCTCAACTGCAATAAGAGGACATGGAGCTGATTTATTAATAAGAGATGAAGATGCGTTTATTCTAGACAGCCAAATGAAATCTATTAGGCCTTTAAGGATCAGAATGCATAAGAATGCTAAAGATAAAAAAAGAAAAGTAAAAGAAATCGCGGCTTCTACTCCTCTAGGTAGAAATCATTTCTATAACGATTTTCATTCCAGTAGTTTTGAAAGTTTTCAGGTTCCTACATGGGATAACAAGTTCATTCCTAAAGAAGAAATAGAGCAAGAGAAAGAATTAATGACTGACCAAGAGTTTAGACAAGAGTTCGGAGCAGAGTTCCTTGATGATAAATATAACGCATTTCCTAAAGAAATTATAGATAATGCTGTCCAACAAGGATTAAAAATGAAGGAATCTCCAGAAGCGGATGTAGAGTATTATGCTGGAATAGATTTAGGTAAAAGAAAGGACGCTTCAGTAATTTATATAATCCATTCTGAAAAAGGAATAGTTTACGTGGATTATGCGCAAGAAGTTAAGAATACGCAGGAAGGGAAGTTCTGGCAGAAGATGGTTAGTGAAGCGGCTTCTACGTTAAGAAAATTCGGAGTTACTACTTGCTTTATAGACCAAACAGGTTTGGGAGATATGCCTACAGAAGAACTAAGTAGAACTTTAGAAGATAAAAATATTTATACTGAATTGAAGGGAGTAGATTTTACTACCAGAGTTAAAAATTCAAGACACGGAATACTTTCTAAACTTCAGATTAAGTTTGAAAGAGGAGAAGTTAAAATACCGATGTTTCAACCTCTGATTAAAGAACTTAATAATGTAAAGTTTGAGGCTACTAGTCAGGCTTCTTCCAATCAGGAGATTTATGGAAAATTCACACATGTTGGACATGATGATCATGTAATAGCTCTGGCTCTTGCTGTAGCCGCACTTCCTAGAGGGAATGATATTTTCTACGCTGGAAGCAACGCATTAGGAGGAACTGTTAATGATAGCTCAGATGGACATGTTGAAGAAAGTCTATTCAGGGTTACTAACCAAGATAATCCTCTAACTGGTTTAACCTAAATAACAGAAAAATATTTAAAATCTCTGTGATTGAATATAATAATATGGCAGAATCAAAAAATCTTAATGTGGACAATAAGAAATTAGGATATCTTAGAAATGTCCTTAAGAAAGTATATCCAAAAGAACCTACATCTCTGTTCTCGTCAGCTTCTAATGAAACTTTTAAGTTTGAAAACAAAGATTTCTCTAAAAAGAAAAATAAGAAAGAATTATACACCGTTTTCAGAAGGTATCCTCTTGTTCATAGATTAGTGAAATTAAGAGCAGATATTGCAGTTCCTCAGGTTAAATTCAGAGCGCAAACTGATGAAGGTCAGAAACTAATCGAAGATTTCTTAAGTCGTATTCATCCTTCAAGTGGAAGAGAGCAACTAGTAGAAGAACTAAAAAATTTATGCATGAGTGCTGACATTTTCGGAACTTCTTTCTGGGACCTAGTAGAGAATAGACAAAAAACAGCGATTGAAGCTATTAAGCCTATACATCCCATAGATGTGGATTTGATTAGAACTATGAATGGAAAGGTAAAAAGAGATAGATATGGAAATCCTTTAGGCTGGAAACAAGAGCCAGACCATGGATTTGGACTTCTGGGAGGAAAAAAGCTGGATTTCGAAAGAATTGCTGTTTTTAAAAACACATGGATTGCAGATGAAGTTTTAGGAATACCTCTATTAGAGTCAATATACAAAACAGTTTATAGATTAATGAATATTGAAGAAGGACTAGCTACCTCAATTTTCAGACACGGATTTCCTTTATATGACGTAACTGTTGGAACGCCTGAAAAGCCTCCGACTAAAGAACAAATAGACCAGGCAACAAAACAAGTGCAGGGTTTAAACTATAAATCAGAATTTGTTCATCCTCCTAACTACAGTGTAAAACTGATGGAATCGTATTCTTTAGGAAAAGGACACGATTACACTAAAGATTTCATAAGAGGAATAGCAAGTGCTTCAGGACTTCCGGAGTGGGCTATTACATCATCAGCAGAAAACTTATCAAGAGCTTCAGCAGAAGCATTAATTAAAGAGTCTAAACCAACAATTAACTCTATTCAGAATAAATTAAAACTTTTCTTAGAAGGACAAGTGTTAGCAAAATTAGCTGAAAAACAGAATGTTAAAGAAATTCCGAAAGTAGAATTTCAACAGGTTCCTCTATTAGACGCTGAGGTAGAAGCTTCTACTGAGGTACTTATTAAAAATAAGTCTTTCGTAGGACAGGATGATAATACGAATAGTTACGGAGTAGTAACTAAGGAAAAGATGGAAAACCAAGAGCCAGGAGCAACGACATCTAAATCAGTCTCAGGAGTAAGACAAACTACAAGTACAGGAGAACTTCAGAAACTTCCTGGAATTTACCTAGTAGAACCACATGCAAGCTGGATTCATGAGAATAAAAAAGGCTCCATAGTAAAATCAGAACAAGGCTCCAAAACAATAGACCAATATGTAGGAAGAAAGGTTTATCTTGTAGGTGAGGATAAAGTTTACGGAATAATAAGATTAAGAGAGCCAAGAAAAATTAATGAAAACGAGTTTGAACAGTTAAGATACGCTCATCTAGTTACTGATGAAGAAAAAGAAAAGTGGTGGCCAAAAGAAGATGAATTATATATTTATGAGTTTGATAAAGTCCAAATGTTCGATAAACCGAAAAAATTTAAAGTCCCTCAGGGAGTGCAAGTAAATATTAAGGAAGTCAATCCAGAGGAGTTCAAATGACTAACGACATAGACGTTTATCAGGGAGATGATAAAAAAATTAAATTAACTGTAACTGATGAAAGTGGAACTGCCATAGACATCTCCAGCTACGAAATCTATTTTACAGTAAAGAAAAATATCGATGATAGTGATAGTGACGCCGTCTATAGCTTTGATATGGGAGTTGGGACTGATGGTGAAGATGGAGTTATAACTTTTTGGATAGAAAGGGCAGATACTTCAGGTTTAGACGCAGGAACTTACGTATATGATATTCAGTGGAAGGATACTGATAGCAAGGTTAAAACTTTAATAGTTGGAGATTTTAATGTGAAAAAAGAAGTTACAGACAGAACAAGTCTCTCATAATGGCCTCAAATATTAACGTCTCTGTAGAAAGTCAGGATATAAATGTCAAATTAGGTGATGAAACTTACAATATCTCTGTAAAAGACGCAGACCAGATACTTACTTCGGTAACGTCTCCAAATATCAACACAACGGTAGAGGATGCTTCGCCTGTTAATGTAGAAGTGACCTCTGGTTATGCTATTTGGAAGTGGGATGCAACGAATGATCATTATTATCTAGAAATAAATAACACCAAAGTAGCTATAATTGATAGTTCAGGAAATCTAATTATTTCCGGGAGAGTGTTGAAAAAATGACCCTAGAGGAAGAATTTGAAGAAATGAGCTGGCTGTGGAAAGTAATAGGAATTTTATCACTTATGGCTATCTTTCTTATTCTGATTACTACTATCGTAACGTCGTATTCTGAGTATGGAGCTCCCACAGAATTTGGAAATGAAACTACGACTACATGCTGGGTAGGAGGTGATAACGGAATAGTAAATTGTACAGGTCCTATAGGCGGAGCGGATTTTTCCGGGAATGTAATAGCCAGCTGGTTCGAGGGTTTAATAAATGCTTCGAATGTTCAGAATGACCCCTGGATAGAGGATTCACA
>CAYTEI010000078.1:0-7196 GCA_964436705.1 uncultured Thermococci archaeon | reverse complement strand
TTCTCTACAACATTACCATCGTCATAGATCTCACTCGGAGTGGTCTTCTCATGGAAACTTTTTGAGAGGTTCTTGCTTCCACCACGGGAACTTTTACCAACAAACATCATCAAAGAAGATGATGGGGACTACTATTAGATTTGGTCAGAGGTTCCCAGTGTCCACAAGCGTGAATTCAGCCGTGCCCCTGCTTACTAACTAGTATAAGGTCTTAGACCTTATAAGTATGCTGATTCATTCCCTCTTTTGTTCAAATTTTTTTGAAAAGTTTGTGAGGGAGGGGACTTCTCGGTTATAAGTTAAATTTTTCTTTGACTCTCTTTAGACCTAGCTTATATACCTTGGGGGGCCCTTGTTTTGAGTGAACATTCCCAACTCCAACTATTCCTACTTCATCACGTTCCTCTATAGCTGGCGGTAAAACAAGATCACTAACCTACACTAAACAATACCGAAACACAATAAAAGAGTAATCCAACTAATCTACCTAAAAATAGGAGCTAAGAACTCATGAAGCTAAACAAAAAAGAACTCGGAAACCAATTAGAATCCAAGAAATAGGAAAACCAAATCAATGGCATAAAATAGGATCAAGAAACACTAATCAATCCCTAGGTTACATCTTTGGATCAATAATGGAGGCATAGTGGATATTTTCAGGATCTGTTTATTGATCATAGTCCTTGTATTAGTATAAGTATTAAGAAGGTTACGAAGATTGCTGCGTAGAAGTTATTTTCTTCTCCAACTCCACTGAATTTTTTTCTTAAGGATGGTATTTCTATTTCCAGAGCTTTAAAGTAGTTTAGAGTTGCAAAGACTAGGATCGCTATCCCGATTATAGCTAAATCAGTGATCTTGATTGCTGCACCGAAGTAAAAACCAAAACCAATGACCAAAACAGAGCTTACAAAAGGAATAATAGACTTATCTAACCTTAAATCGATTCCTGGTCCATTACTTAGTAAGAAATAATTCAGCTTAGCATAATAAACAAGAGTTCCAATAGATACTAAATAAAATAAGTAGTACCATACGCCATTAATCCCGGAGAGAAGTATTCCTTTACTGATACTACCGATTAATGGATATATACCGGCAATAGATAAACTAAGAACTAGAACAGAAAAAACAGTAACATAATTGTCATAGGATAGCTTCCTTATATCTCTCGTATTCTGTGAATGAATCAATAATCCAACTCCAAGAAAGAGTCCTGTCTTCGATAATGCATGGGTGAGTGAATGATAAATAGCTCCATCAATATTTAGCACAGCAAGCCCTAGCAATACATAACCCATCTGTGAAACAGTTGAATATGCTAATAACTTCTTAACATCCGTCTGTAAGAACGCAACTACCATACCAAAGAACATTGAGGAAAAAGCTACAATCTTCAATGAGAAACTGAGAAACTCCATGGGTAGGTAAACAACAAAGAGCATCATCCCATAGATCGAGGTTTTAACCATGATACCGGAGAGTAATGCGCTGACAGGGGTTTGAGCCTTTGAATGAGCATCAGGAAGCCAGAAAAACAAGGGAAAAATACCTGCCTTCAGGATCAAGCTCACAAAACCCAAACCAATACCAACTCTAATCCCTAGACTCATAACAAGATTCTCTCTAATCATCTCCAAATTGAGATAACCTGTCTCAGAGTAAATGATACCAATGCTAAGTAGGAATAGGTAGGAAGATATGAAGAAGAATGTTATGTATCTAAACGCGGCCTTTCTAGATCCTTTAATCTTTGATATTCCAATTAAGGCGAAACCGGATACAGATGCAATCTCTGAATAAACATAGAAATTGAATAGATCCCTACTAATGAAAGCACCAAGTAAGCCTCCATGCATCAGTAGAAGCAAAGCAAATTCCTTATTAAGTTTACTGGATTTGAAATAGTTATATGAATAAATAGCTACTAAAGAAAAAACAATTAACTCAGCTAATACAAAATAAAAATTAAAATCTCCAAACACAACCTCAACTCCACCGGAACGAGTCCAACCACCCAGAACAGTATCCAAAGGCAAACCATTAAGACTTAATAAGAATATAGGCCAAGGAGAAAAGGCACCAACTAAGAATAGGATCTTTACCAACCTATTGCTATCAAATATGATTGGCATTAAGGAGATCACAAAGGCGAATAACAACGGCAAAATCACTAATGAAACAAACATAGACACTCCATTAAGAATCTTTACTCCCTATTAAAAATATTTACCAAAATCCCAGATCGGCAAACAAGAAAACCAAAAGATTCCAGGTAATCCTATTTAGAATATAATTCAGGGAACTCGGAAAATTAGTGGTTTAAGTAGTTGATTCATTCTAAAGAAAAGATTAAAAGAAGGGGGGCTTATATTTGGAGTTAGTTTTCTTTACTCCATTTTATGATTTTATCTTTTATGCCTTCTGGACCTAATTCGTGATCGACTTTTCCTGTTTTAATTGCGGCTTCAGGCATGTTGAACATGGAGCTGGTTTTTTCATTTTGGACTATTGTTATGGCTTCCTTTTCTTTTAGGTGTTTTATGCCTTCTGATCCGTCTTCTCCCATTCCTGTGAGTACGATCCCCATGAGGTTGTGGTTATCTCGGTTTTTTATTGATTTCATTGTTACATCGGCTGATGGTCGGACGTAATTTATTTTTTCATCGTCGAAAAGCTTTATTGTATCATTATTGATTATTTTCATGTGTACGTCGCTTGGAGCTATGTAGAATACGCCATGTTTAAGGTGGTCTCCGTCTTCAGCTAGTTTTACCTCCATATCCATTAGTGAGTTGAATTTACTTTTCACATTTTTATTGATGTATTTGGGCATGTGTTGAACGAGTAGTATGGAGGCATTTATTTTAGGGAAGTTCTTAAATATTTTTCTTAAAACTTTTGGCCCTCCTGTGGATGCACCAATGACACATATATTTTTAGAACTCATTTCTATCCCTCAAAGGTACTGATAATACTCTTCTACTGATCCGACAAGGTCTTTGTTTGCGAATGGTTTTTTAATATAATCTAAGACGTATTCCTCTAAGCCTTGTCTTTTCTTTCCTGGCTTGTTCTTAGCCGTTAACATAACTATTATAACTCCTTCTATGTATCCTCTATCCACAATTTCTTCAATAGTGTCCCAACCATCCATATCAGGCATCATTATATCCATGAGTATCACTCCTTCAAAGCCTTCCTCCATCACTTCTAGGCATTTCTCACCGCTTTCTACTGTCGTCAAATCGATATCTTCTTCTCTTTTAAAGATAGCCTCAATCGTGAATAGTAGATCAGGATCATCATCCACAACCATAACTTTCTTAGTCAAATCATACCACCTATTTATCTATTCTTAATTATTTAGGGATCTGGAAGTAGAAAGTACTTCCTTCTCCGAGTCCAGGACTATCAGCCCCAATTTTTCCACCATGCATTTCTATAACTCTTTTACTTATTGTAAGTCCAAGCCCTTTAGAGGTTCTATCATGTCTTGATTTATCTGCTTTGTAGAATTCTTCAAATACTTGGTCGATTTGTTCTTCAGTCATTCCTTTGCCCGTATCCCTTACACTAATTGTTACGTTATCTTCACCTTCTTCTAGGTTGAATATTATTTTCCCTCCTTCGGGCATATTCTCAACGGCATTAGAGGCTAAATTATCTAAAACCTCTACTAAACTCTGTTTATCTCCTCTAATATTTAATTCCTCTATTCCTACCTTATTTATAAGATTTATACTCTTCTCTTCAAGTTCATGATCATGCCGTTCTCTAAAATCATATATGAAATTATTAATTAATTCCGTTAAATCTATCTTCTTGAACAATTCATCACTGCTAACCCTATACTCAGCCATCTTCAATATGTTCTGAATAATATCTTTAATATGACGAGCATTCTTTTCACAAACACCCAACATGTCCTCCAGCTCTGGATCCTCAACCTCATCCTTAACTATAGGAATTAAATTATTCAAAGGGGTAGCAGGTGTTTTTAGATCATGACCCAACCGATCAATTAATTCTTGTCTTCTTTTCAGTTGCTCCTTTGCCACGCTAATCTTTTTTCTCATATTCTTCCGTTCTGTAATATCAATAATCACTCTGGTAACCCCTACTATATCTCCCTCATTATTACTATAAGGAGAACCAGAGATTAAAACATTTATTGGCGTTCCATCTTTTTTATTCAACTTGGTTTCGAAAACTCTATTCTGCCCACTACTTACTTGTTTGTATTTTGATTCAAATTTCTCAATTTCTTCTTCCGGAATTAAATCCTTAAAAGGCCTCCCAATTAACTCAATCTTATCATAATCCAGTTTATTGGCAAGAGTATCATTAATAAAAGTTATTTGATCATTTTTGAGGTTGCTTCTTTCAATTCCCACAATAGTTGATTCCACTAGTGATCTATATTTCTCTTCACTTCTCTCAAGATCTTGTTGAGCCTTTTTCATTTCAGTAATATCCTCGGCAACTTTCACATAGTGAGTTATTTCTCCTTCTTCGTTTGTTATCGGAGCGATTGACGCTGCCTCCCAGTAGAGGTCTCCATTCTTTTTCTCATTCTTAAAGTTCCCTTTCCATATATCTCCAGAGGTTATAGTGTTCCATAATTCTTCATAGAATTCTTGTGGTTGCTCTCCTGATTTCAGTATTCTTGGATTCTCGCCGATAACCTCTTCTTCTCTGTATCCGGTGATTTCTTCGAATTGTGGGTTGACGTATTCTAGGTTACCTTCTTTATCGGTTATCGCTATCACACTAGGACTCTGCTCCACAGCTTTACTCAACTTTCGAAGCTCTTCCTCAGCTTCTCTTCTTTCAGTGATATTTCTAAATATTCCATAGGCAATTCTACGTCCTTCTAATTCTATTGTGGTAGAGCTAATCTCTACGGGAATTTTGTCACCATCACTATTAACAACATAAAGATCTCCTTCTTCAAATCCTCTAGTTGATAAGTCTAACTCTTCCTCATCATTAATATCATTTTTAAAAATCTTTTTGTATTTTTCAGTTTCTTCTTTTGGATGTAGTTCTACCTGGTTCATTCCTATAATATCTCTTCGATCCATTTTTAGCAGTTTTTCGGCTGCATTATTCGCATCTATTATCATACCAGTTTCTGCATTAGCTAAAATTATTGGATCTGGAGAAGAATTAATAATTTTTCTATATCTTTCAACACTATTTTGTAGTTCCCTCTGCATCTCTTTTTGGTTTGTAATATCCTGGACACTTCCAATAACTTTTCTTGGTTCTTCATCACGATCGATAACTGCTTTTTCGTGAACCCATTTCGTTTCATCATCAACAATTATTCTGTGCTCAATATCGTATTCCCCAGTTTCAAGAGCCTTATCCCATTTTTCCTGAACAAATTCTCTGTCATCAGGATGTATAAAACTTAAAAATTCTTCGAAATCAATTGATTCTCCTTTTGGTACACCAAATATTCGATAAGTCTCTTCAGACCATTCTATTTCATCAGTATCTAAATTAATTTCCCAACTACCAATATCAGCAATTTTTTGTGTTCTCTTAAGCCTACGCTGGCTTTTTCTTAATTTTTGTTCGATTTTCTTTCTTTCAGTTATATCTATTGAGTATTCAATTATCCTATTGATTTCTCCGGATTCATCTCGTATTGGATATCCATGTACTTCATAATATCTTTTCTCACCGTCTTTATAGTGCTCATGCTCCATTTTAACTGCTGATCCTTGTTCGTCAAAAATTTTAATAATTGGGCAAGATATTCCATCAATATGACAAGGAAGATCTCTATTATGAGTTTCCTCATAACACTTAGGTATCTGTTCTCCCCTTTCTTCATCATCAGAAAGATTTGATTTTTCAATAGTGTAATCATTCGTATTAATCACTAAAAATGGATATGGAATAGAATCAAAAACTTTATTAAGAAAATCACTCTGCTCCTGATACTTCTTCTTTGATTCCTCAAGCTTCCTTTCCATTTCTACTCGGTCAGATATATCACGACTAACTGTTATCACGATCTTTTCTTTTTCGTTTTCAATCGGAACTATTGAAACCTCAGACCAGTACTCTGAACCATCTTTCCTCTTCTTCTTTTCTGTAAGCCTTACAGTCTCACCTTTATTGACCAGATCCTCAGATTCTTCTAAAGATGAACCCTCTATAGACCCATCAATAACAATATCATCTACGATATTCATTTTTAGCAATTCATCTTTAGTGTACCCAGTTTGTTCTACCGCTTTCGAATTTACATCAATAATATCTCCATGGTTACTTCCACCAAACTCTGTGATGAAAACTGCATCGCCAAGGTTCTCAAAGAATTTTCTAAACCTTTTAATACTATTTCTAAATTTTTCTCCAATCTCTAATTTTTTTATTTCTGTTGAAGCTCTTGCAGATACAATTCTCATTAATTCTCTCCAATTAGGAGGAACTTTTCCGATTTCATCTTTAGAAACCGCCCAAATAATACCAATAGGGTTTTTGTTTTCATCATGTATAGGGGTTCCTAAATAGCCTTCAACTCCTAATTCCTTTAATTCCTCATCTTCTGGAAATTTATCAGTAATATTTTTCCTGTAAAGTTCACTACCCTCTTCGGTTATATTTTCACATGGGGTACCAGGAAGAGTGTACTCATACTCTTCAACCCACTCACCATCAAACATCATAGAGATGGAAGAAACGGTAACACCATCATCTTTTATTTTTCCTATAAAAGCTCCATCCACATCAAGAAATTCAATTAGCTCTTCGACCAAGGAATCAAAAAGATCCTGACCAGAAACTTCACCAAGACTCTTCAGAAGGTATTCTAGAGACTCCTGAGATTCTTTTTTTTCAGAAACATCTCTAACGTTACACTGGACAACCCTCTCTCCACCCGCTTCATAAGTGTTGCTAACGAACTCGACTGGAGCTTCTTCACCTTTCTTTGTTTTAAGAGGAAGATCATCATATCTAATATATCCCTTCTCTACTAGCTCTTCAAATCTCTCTCTGTTCTCGGTTACGTTTTCGAAAGTCCCGATCTCCCATAGGTGATTCCCAATCAGTTCTTTTTTCGAGTACCCTGTTAGTTCTTGTATGTAGGGGTTGGCATCCTTTATCTTACCCGATTCGGCATCCAGAATAAGCATTCCATCTTGAGCAGTTTCAAATAATCTTCTATATCTTTC
>CAYTEI010000077.1:2236-7386 GCA_964436705.1 uncultured Thermococci archaeon | reverse complement strand
AAATCAATAATAAATAATTCTAAAATACATAAAAATAAATAAAAAGAAATAACTCCAGAAATAGTTAAATAAACTTTGTTACCTCTTCTACGTCTTTTGTCCTGTTGCTCTGTGATAGGTCTCTGTCTGGATATCCAACCATGATCATTCCTACAAGGAAATGATTAGGATCCAGATCAGCTAGATCTCTAACCTTATTTACTATATCTGGAAAGTTTGTTACGCCTAAGTAACAGCTTCCGAGTCCAAGATCTACTGCCTTTAGAATTAGGTTTTCTATAGCTAGGGATGCGCTTTCTATATCCCAGTAGAATTCTAGATCATCATGTTTGTCAAATTGCTTCTTATTTCTATCTATGTAGACTCCGATATAGGCTGGTGCATCGTACATTCCTTCATCGAATTTTTTCTGTAATTTTTCTATCTTTTCTTCTGGTGTTCCCATTAGTTCGTAGTATTTGGTTTGTCCTTCTATAACTAATTTACGTATTTCTTCTCTTGTTTCATCTTTATGTACTATGAATTTCCAATTTTCAAGATTGCTGGCGTTAGGAGCTTTTATAGCTGCATTGATTAATTTATTTAATCTTTCTTTTTCAACTTCTTTATCTTTAAATTTACTTACAGAAACTCTATTATTGATGGCTTCATCTAATTCCATTTCATCACCAAATAGATATATAACTTAATAGATTTAATTATTTTTACTATGCGCCTAGTGGCAAGGCTTTATTTTATGTAATCGATATCTTTATATAAACATATTCATATTTATTTTTTATGAAAAAATGGCGGGAAGAAAAATAATTATTCTTATAACCATCCTACTAATAAGTACCACATTCAGTGGCTGCATATCTGAAGAAGAAGAACTACCAGAGAAAGTTGAATTCTACGTGGAAACCTCTGATCATGGAAATAGATTAGTACACGAATTCGTACCAAAAACAAACAAAACATCCAATTATACCATATCATATAATATATCTAAGAACCAAGAAACCTTAAAATCGAATCAAGAACAGGAATACACCGAAATCAATAAAGAAAACCCAATATCAATCACTATTAATGATTTATCTTTGACTGAGTATGGAGTTCAGTCTAAGATAATTGATGAGTATGGGAGAACAGTTTATAAAGGAGAAATAGTTATATCCAGATCAAATCTAAATAATTACTCTTTCGAAGAAGGAATGCAGGGATGGAAAGTTAAGGGAACCGATCTTGACAATCCACCTGTTGAATGGTCAATAGAAAGATCAAATAGGATCGCAACAAAAGGAAACACCTCAATCAAATACTACTTAGAGAACGTGAATGATGCCGGAAAGATATGGATAGAAAAACCCTACATAGTTGAACCAAACAAAAACTACAAAGTAAACATAGAATACGACTTCGCAAGTATGGACTGGGGAGATGTAAACCTATGGAGAATCATAACCGGAATAGTACCAAAAAGCACTGAAAATAAAGAAAATCTAGTTTTCCAAGGAGATACAGGCATAGGAGAAAAAACCAATGAATTCAAGTGGAATAAGAAATCCTATGAATTCACAGTAAACTCAGGAGAAAACGGAAAAATATACGCCATGATAGGAGTCTGGGGAACATGGGAAACAACCAGAATATACTACGTAGATAACGTAAAAATAGAATACTCAGAACTAAACTAATCCCCAATCAAAGAGTACTTTTCAGGTATTAAACCCGTAATAATAACTAGTATCGGTCCTACAATTAGTCCTGCCCATACCCCAATACCTAATACCCCCAGAACAACTATCTTCACTCTATTCCTAGGGATATGTTTTTTATTCGCTGTTTGGATTATGTAGTATCCAAATAATATAGGTAGGAAGACAAAGATCAAAGTTACAATTGCTGCCCCAGTAAGTCCAGATTCCATAAGACCAAGTATCATCTGCCAACCTACTAAAAATCCAGATCCAATATAGAGTAATCCTCCTAGAATTGCTAGTTTACGGACTAAAGATTTAGGTATTAATTCTTTATCGTAAAGCAAGTACCCTATTAATAGAATAGTTATTATCATTGGGAAGAATATGGATACAAGGCTTTGACCCTTCCATTGATGTATTCTTATCGTATCTATCGGTATTCTAATCCATTCTTTGAATGTGAAGCTTTCTCTTGTGCCGATAACTAGTCCGTACTTAGTGTTTGGTTCTTCCCCATAGACTACTATATAGTAGTCTCCTGTTTGTTCAGCCTTTGTCTCGTAGTCGGTTAAATAGTAGAAGGTTCCTGGTGTGAATGGTTCGTATTCAGGATCAGGTTCTTTTGAGTGTTGTGCTTCGAATGTAATTGTAGTCATTTTCTCTGGTATTTCGATGTGGTTCGGTAGTTCTTTGTTTTGATCTGTTTTTTCTTGGTTCTTTGGTTTTAGTAGGACTATTTTTGGCTTTGTTTTTTTGTTTGGTGTGAATAGGTTGAAGTATATTTTTTGTCCTTTTTTCATTTCTAGTTGGTAGTAGTGGGGGTTTTCTTGGTTTGTTTCTCCGTATATTGCCCATGATTTTGTTGGTTCGTGTATGTGTATTGCTTTTTCTGGTGTGGTGTTTTCTCCTGCTATGATGGGTGAGTGGGCTAGGACTATGGGTGCGAGAAGGATTAGTGTTATAATTGTTAAGATTGTGATGATTATTTTCTTCATATTGATAATTTTTGGGTTTATGTTTTTTTATTTTTTTGTTTGGTTTTGTTCGTTTTGTTTACTTTGGGATCTAAAATTTTTGGTTTTCTTGGTAATTTTTATAAGAGTGTTTGCTCATATTGGGATGTAGATTAGGTGGATTGAATGGATGATAGAATTCGTGAGCATGCGAAAATTCTTGTAAATTGGAGTACTGAAATAGAAGAAGGGGATAACGTAATAATATCAGCAAGTGAAGAAGCTAAAGAATTAGTAACAGCTCTTCATGAAGAAATAGGGAAGAAAGGAGCAAATCCAATAACTTTATACTCAGTTGATGAAGCAAAAAGAGCATATCTTAAAAATTATGACAAAGAGTTTGAAACACCAGAACACACACTAGCCCTAATGAAGAAAGCAGACGCCCTCATAGGAATAAGCTCAGAACCGAATCTGATGGCAATGAACGATGTATCAGGAGAGAAAATGGCAAGATACTCGAAAGCCAGGAAACCAATACAGGAACAACAATTATCAAAGAGATGGTGCGGAACCCAACACCCAACTAACGCCCAAGCCCAAATGGCGAACATGTCCCTAGAAGAATACAAGGACTTCGTTTACGATGCAATTCTAAGAGACTGGCAAGAAGTACAAGATAAACAACAAATACTAAAAGAAAAACTAGATGAAGCCAGTAAAGTATACATAGAAGGTCCGGGAACCGAGATCGAGATGAGTATTGATGGAATGATAGCCGTTAACTCAGATGGAGATCACAACCTTCCAAGTGGAGAAGTATTCACGGCACCAGTAGTAGATAGCGTAGAAGGGGAAATACTATTTGATAAACCGCTAATCCATCAGGGAAAAGAAATAAATGGAGTAAAACTAGAATTTGAAGAAGGAGAAGTAGTGGAGCACCACGCAGAACAAAACGAAGAAGCCCTAACCGAGCTCCTGAACACAGACGAAGGAGCAAAAAGATTAGGAGAACTAGAACCAACAGAGGGATAGACACATTCACTAAAAACATGCTATTCGACGAAAAAATGGGGGACACCATCCACATGGCACTAGGAAGAGCATACGACGATAACGTAGGGGAAAACAGAGAACAAAACCAAAGCGCAGTACACGTAGACATGATCAAAGACATGACCAACGGAATACTAAAAGCAGATGACGAACTAATCATGGACAACGGCAAATACATATGGGAAAAATAAATTCCCTCCCAAATATTTTTCTTTATCTAAGTGATTGAGAAAACCCCTTCCTAATCTTTGATTGGGTAGTGGGATGAATAAATCGTAACACTTAAATAGTAAAAACTATAAGGATATATGATAGAAATGAAGAAGGCTTTGAGGCAGAACCTACGAAACTTAGACAGTGAAGAGTATGAGGTACTTGAACGAATGTCTCATAGAAGCAAAGACCTCTACAACGAAACACTATACGAAGTAAGACAACACTTCTTCAAAAACGGAGAATACCTAAACTATTACAATGCTTACAAGAGGCTTAAAGGAGATAGTGAGAACTACGTGGTGCTTCCTTCTCAGGTAGCTCAACAAACAATGAAGCACGTGGACAAAGCATTTCAAAGCTTCTTCAAATTAGTAGAAAAGAAAAGAGAAGGAAAATACACAGGCGATACACATCCACCCAATTACTTAGATAAGGATGGGCATTACTCGTTGAACTTTCCAAGACAAAGCTTCCAAGTACGGGAAGATCATATCAGAATAGGTATTCCTAAAAGTTTCAGAGAAGAATACAATCTTGACTTAAAAGAGATCCAAATACCATTCACCTACGAAGAGATTAAAGAGAAGGAAATCAAGCAGTTACAAATAATCCCTAAGGCAAACGCACAATACTTTGAGTACCGAATCATCTACGAAGAAGAAAAACAACCTATTGAGACTGTGGATGGTAGTTGGCTTGGAATTGATCTTGGTCTAGACAATCTTGCTACGTGTGTTGACCATTCTGGACGCTCATTCATAATGGATGGGCGTAAACTCAAATCGTATAACAGATGGTTCAACAAAGAAATAGCAAGACTCCAAACCATAAAAGACAAACAAGGAATAGAGGGAAACACAAAAAGAATAAACAAACTATACAAAAATAGGGATAACTACATACACGACTACTTAAACAAAGCAGTTCACTATATAGCGGAGTATTGTAAAGAGAATAAAATAGAAAAGGTTTTCGTGGGAGATGGAAAAGGATGGAAACAAAAAATCAACATAGGAGATAAGAACAACCAAAACTTCGTCCAAATACCTCTTGATAAATTCAAACAAAAACTAAAACACAAGTTAGAATATCATGGAATAGACTTTGAATTGGTGGATGAAAGCTATACAAGTAAATGTAGTGCATTAGATCAGGAAGATATAGAGAAACATGAAGAGTACAAAGGAAATAGAATTGAAAGAGGTCTTTTTAAGGCAAGTGATGGTACTCTAATAAA
>CAYTEI010000077.1:0-2226 GCA_964436705.1 uncultured Thermococci archaeon | reverse complement strand
TGTTAGAAAAGGTAAGCCCGAATCAGTAGGGTGTAGTGGTGATGTGGACACGCCAAGGAGAATAAGGAAACCTTTTGAGTTTCAATCTTCTCCTGAAGCCCCTTCCTCACGAGCGTAAGCGAGTAAGGTAGGGGTAGTTCACTTGAACTAATGTCTAAAGAATTTAGATAAGTATTTGATAAATCATATTCAAGACTAAAGTCTTAGATAATTTTCTGTTAATGAATAACGATCTTCGTTCTTCGTTCTTTTTGTTCCCAATATTTATAGGGAAATTTTTTTAAGAATTCATATTAAAGATTCCAGGATTTCGTTTTCCCTTGAGGTTTTAATATGGAGATAAGTAGTGTTCTACCCGATATAGGTGCTGGAGGTATTATAGGTTTTGTTACAGGTTACGCTGCGAGTATTATTATGAAAGTAGTTATAGTGGCGATTGGATTATACTTCGGTAGTTTAATGTACTTAAATCATAGAGGTCTTATAGAAATCAAAGAAAAAGCTTTTATGCAATTATTTAACACAACAGGTACAAAAAATTTAATATTAAACAATATAGCACAGAAAATCACAGCAATAGCTCCCTTTGGAGGAGGTTTCGTAGCAGGGTTTTATCTGGGTTTTAAAAAAGCATGAGACCTAACTCTTTGAGATAGAATTCTGTACTTTCCCCGAACCAGAACCGATCCATCAAACAAGAATTAATAAAACTTTATTTCGTTGAATTTTAACTTTTATTTCCCTCTCAAGGAGGATAAGAAAAAATAAAAAGCATTTTAAAATTAATAAAATCCGAAGAAATAAAGCGAGGAGTTTATTTACTAATTAATTTCATTTAATCCAAAAAAAAAGACTTAGAATAAAGTTAAAAGAAATAATTAAAAATAAAAACTTATTTAAAGCTTTTTTTATTCTTTGTTTTATGTTTCTCCATAGCTCTGATTAATTTTGATTCGATGTTATCATCTTGTTTTTTTATCCTTCACTATTATGATAAAAAAATTTTTTCTTTACTATTACTCTTAGCTAAGGCACTCCTTCTGTTCCTTTTTTCGGGAAGCCAAATATTAATAATCCTGACTTAAAGTATTATAAAGGTATAATATATGAAGAACCTGAAAAAAGATTTGAAACAACACTTAAAAAATCTAACTGCTCTCACCGGGGTTTCTGGTTCAGAACAAGAAGTCGTGAAGTATCTAAAAAAGAGTTTCGAACCCTTAGCGGACGAAGTAGAGGTTGATGATTGGGGTAATATCATAGCTAAAAAAGAAGGAAATGGTTCAGGCCCCGAACTTATGATTTCTGCTCATTCAGACGAAATTGGAATGGCTGTCAAGACTATTCAAAATGATGGTTTCATTCGTTTTGATAAGGTAGGAGGAGTGAACGATGTTCTATTACCAGGTCGGAAGGTGTTGATAAAAGGCGAAATACCTGGAGTTATAGGTATAAAACCTGGTCATTTAATGACTGATGAAGAAAAAAGTAATGTGAAATCCATAAAGGAAAGATATATTGATGTAGGAGCCTCCTCTAAAGAAGAAGTAAGAGATATGGGGATAAATATTGGGGACCGAATAGTTTTCCAAAGCGATTTTATGGAACTAGGGGAAGGAGACCTTATATCTACTAAATCCGTTGATAACAGAGTTAGTTGTGCTATACTACTCGAATTATTTGATATAATAGATAATGAAGACTTTAAAGGGGATCTGTATGGAGTTGTTTCTGTTCAAGAAGAAATAGGAACTAAGGGTATTTTTATGGTGGGGAATAAGATAGAACCTGATTATGCCATAGTTCTGGACACAATGGTAGCAGGGGACACACCTGAAATAGATACCGACAGTTTCTTGCCTATTAGATTAGGTGATGGCCCAGTTTGCCCTTTAATAGATGGGAGTTTAGACATTTTCCTACAAAATGTTGTGCATCCGAAAGTTAAGGAAATAATAGAAGAACAAGCGAATAAAATAGGAGTGAATATTCAGTATACCACATTAAGTGGAGAGAGGTGGACTACAGATGCGTCTAATCTCTCTTTAGCCGGAGAAGGAATTCCCTTAGGATTACTAACTACCCCAAGAAGATATTCGCATTCACCAGTTGAAATTATGAACATCAATGATGCTCTAGATGGTGTAAAGGTCTTAAAAGAAATTCTAAAAACTAATGGGGAGAAAGAAATAAGTTTCCTTTAATTCCCAACTAATTTTTTATTTC
>CAYTEI010000076.1:2311-7402 GCA_964436705.1 uncultured Thermococci archaeon | reverse complement strand
AAATGCAGATCAAAACAACTACTCAAAAGCATACGTCAGCACCATAGACATCACCGAGCGGAAAGAGGCGGAGGAGGAGATAAAATATCGTGAGAATTTGGTGAAGATTATAACCAAAGTCTCAACAGGCCTAATGAAGGCCAGTATGGATAAGATCGATGATCGTATAGATGAAGCTTTAAGAAAAATTGGAGAGTTCGCAGGTGCCGATCGTAGCTATGTTTTCCAGTTCTATGATGATCTGGAAAGGATGGAAAACACCCATGAATGGTGCGCCGAAGGAGTTGAATCGCAGAAAGACGAACTACGGAACCTTCCCACAGATAAATTCCCCTGGTGGATGGAGAAGCTTAAAAATTTCGAAAGTATACCCATTCCAAAAGTATCCGATCTACCCCCTGAGGCTGAACCAGAAAAAGAAACTTTGCAAGCGCAGGATATCAAATCGTTGATCGTCCTTCCAATGATCTCCAGCGACACCCTCATAGGATATATCGGGTTCGATTGGGTTAGAAGAAAAGAAGAATGGACCGACGAAGTTATTAAATTGTTGAGAATAGCCGGAGAAATAATCGCCGCCTCACTAGATCGGAGAGAATCTGAAAAAGAACTAGAAAAAACTAAGGAGCATTATAAAACTATTATTGAAACCTCTCCTGAAGCAATTGCTATTACTGACCTGAAAGGTGAAATAACAGATTGCAACCAAAAAGCTTTGAAGATGTATGGGTCTGATTCCAAAGAAGAGATCCTAGGGAAGAATGCGTTAGAGTTTATCGCTCCAGAAGACAGAGAAAAAGCGAAAAAAAATCTTAAAAAAACATTGGAAAAAGGCGAAGTCAGTGGTATAGAATATACTTTTATCGATTTGGATGGAAACGAATTTCCAGGAGAACTATCGACTAGTGTTATTCGAGATTCTGAAGGAAACCCCATTTCATTCATGGCTATAATAAGGGATCTCACAAAGAAAAAGGAAGCAGAAGAAAGGGAGGAGTTCCTCCACTCTCTGCTCAGGCACGATGTAAGAAACAAGACACAGACTATTGAAGGATATCTCCAAATAATGGAGGATTTCGACCTCCCTGAGGAGGCCGAGAGGTACGTGGAAAAAGCCAAACAGGGAAGCCAGGAAAATATCGAACTTATCGAAAAAGTCAGAACCCTCAGAAAAGCTCAAGAAGAAAACGTCAAGGAAGTGGACATAACCTCAGCAATCCACGATGCTATAGACCAAGTGAAAAATATGGCGGAAGAGGAGAGAATGGAGATCCAAACACAGATACAATGCCCTGAAGAGGTTTGTATGGTGAAAGGTGGATCCCTATTGAGTAGAGTGTTTTCAAACCTCTTAGAGAACTCCATCCATCATTCGGACGGAAGCAGATTGAGAATACGGGGGGAGTTAATGGAAAACGAAGTCACCTGCAAAATAGAAGACAACGGAACTGGACTATCAGACGAAGAAAAGAACAAAATCTTTGAGAAAGGATTCAAAAGCGGAGATACTGGGGGTACCGGGCTTGGAATGTTCCTAGTGAAAACCCTCCTAGACATTTACGGCGGAAGTATCGAAGTTAAAGACTCGGAACTGGGTGGGGCTAGGTTCGATGTATATCTACGAAAAAATGGGGGTAATATTTAGTGGTGGAGTTCTCCCGATATAAATGGATTTTGCTTTTATAGCTTTTTATAAGAAAATTAATACTTTGGAAGAAGAATAACCCTTTTTATTTTCCTTATCGGTTAAAGTACTTATCCTGATCGGGTTACTTGTTTTTATAGTTTTTCAGGGTTTTTTTAGGTGTATGTCGAACCTGGCCCCGCCTAAGTCTGAATCCTTTACTTCTATCCCGGCATCGTAGTTTTCAGAGATTCTTTTTACCAAGTACATTCCCAATCCAGATCCGGCACTTTCACCATTCTTGTATCCTTCTTTGAAGATCTTGTCTTTTATCTCGTCAGGTATTCCTTTACCATCATCTTCTATAGTAAATTTTACTATCCTTTTCTTTTCCTTTTATTCTGATCTTATTACCGTTTGAATGCTTAATCGAGTTACTGATCAGGTTATCGAATAGTTCTTTTAAGAGTTCTCCTCCTTTAACCTTCCAGCTTTCTTTTGGGGAATTATTAATGATTTGAATTCCTTTTTCAGAGGCTTGATCCTGTTTTTCTTTCATCACGTTTTTTAGTAGCTTTGTAGCGTTTATTGTTTTTAGTTCTTCTTTTTCTTCTAATTTTTCTAAGTCACTCACCTTGTCTATAATGTTGAGTTGGTTTTCAATGGCTGTTCCCATCTTATTTAAGACTCCTTTCTTTTCTAAAGGATCTCGTTTTTGGATTAAGTTAACGTAGTCCCGTATCACAAGTGCTTTATTTTTAACATCGTGCCTTAACAAGGAGTAGAGGAATTCTTTTCTTTCTTCAGATTTAATACGCTTAGTAATATCCATAGTTTGCCCGACTAGTCCAATAACGTTTCCTTCATCATCTTTAATCGGACTTTTATTAGTTAACATCCATCTCAAGTCCCCATTATCCTTTGGTAATTTCTCGATACGATTAGTTACAGGTTCTCCTGTTTCAACCACCTTTCTATCATCACTCTGATACTCTTCTGCGTATTCTTCTGGGAAGAAATCATAATCATCCTTACCTTCTATCTCTTCTTTAGATACACCTAACATATTACAAAGAGACTCATTTGCTGTAACGAAATTAAGATCTTCGTCCTTCAGATAAACATAAGATGGAATAGTTGATAGAAGTGTAGACATCCTCGCACGAACATCTCTTAAAACTTTTTCCATCTCTTTCCTTTCAAAAATATCTATATTAGTGACGTAAACTTTGGAATAATCATCTTGATACTTTTCCGGTACTCTAAGTTCAAAGAGGATGTATTTTTTCTTTCCATCAAGGGTTTTAGTTTCAATTTCTGATTTGTAGTAATTTTTATCATTTGCTATGGCCAGAAGTTCTTCTTTAAAGATTTTGATAGATTTGCTAGTGAATATTTGTTCAAAATTGTTGATTAGTTCTTCCTTGGTGTTCGCGTTGTAGAATTCTAAGGCATATTCGTTTACGTCAATAAGCTCTATCATGTTCAGGCATTTCTGTACTTCTTCTGGGTTTTCTTCAAAATAAGATTTTAAATCATTTTTATCTCTTTTTAACTTATCTAAATAGTTTTTAAGTTCAGAAAAGTCTTCTTCCCAGATACCCACGGGAGAATTCTCAAAAAGAGATCTATATTTTGCCTGTTTCCTTTTCGCCTCTTTTTCAGCTTTTTTTCGCTCGGTTATATCTCTCTGGGTTGAGACCGAGTAACGAACCTCTCCTTGGCCATCTTTCACATGTACCGCACTTAGGAGAACTGTTCTTTTCTCTCCATTTTTAGTGAGTATTTCTAGTTCCTCATCTTTAATTTCTTTTCCTTTTTCCCATTCATCGAACAATTTACGGGCTTTCTCTTTTGAGTACGGTGCATAAAGCGTAGATAATAAAGGCTTTCCTTTAATTTCTTCTCTTCTGTACCCAAGCGTATCCAGAGCGCTTTCATTAATCTCTATTATTTCACCTTCTGGAGAAACCATATAACAGTATTCAGGCACATTTTCAAATAACTTCCTGAAACGCTCTTTAATCTCCTTCATCTTTTTCTCTTGCGTCTTACGCTTTGTGATATCTTTCGAGATAACGGACACTTTATCAACTTCACCTGTTCGATGGTTCTTGATTGGTGAAATAGTCCTATAGTAGTACTTTTCTGTTTTTTCGTGTTTTATTTCTTGTCTTTGAGGTTTCCCGGTTTCGAGTGCTTTTCTAACTTTCTTTTTAAATGTTCTAGGATCTTTCTTAGGATGGGATTCACGGAATTTTGAACCATTTATTTCCTTCAGACTCATACCTGTTTTTTCCAATTTAGCCTGATTTGCAAACACGATTTTACAGTTCTCGTCTACGATATAGATAGGGTCGTCCGACCCTTTGACTAGAGAAGAGAGTTCGGCCTCCACCTTCTCCTTCTCCCTCAAATCCCGTACGTGTTTTACCTCCTGAAGAATCGCTTCAGCCAGAACACCGTACTGTGATTTTGTACTACCGCCTTTCTGGAGGTATCTGTCAGCGCCAAGGTTAAGAGCCTCCATCGCCACCTCCTCCTGACCCTTACCAGTGAAGATGATGAAAGGAATATCATCATCTCTTTCTTCTCTCACTACTTCTAGGAATTCGAGCCCGTCCATTCCAGGCATTTGATAATCTGAAACTATGATATCATATTCATCAAAATTTTGGAGAGCACTTTTTGGAGAATAATCTGTGTTTATATTAAATTTTTTGCTTTCTTTTTCTAAGAATAGTTTTGTTCTTTCCAGATCATCTGGATCATCATCTACTATTAAAATATTTATTCCTTGGTCCTGATCTATTGAATCAAGCATTAAGAAAACCCTAAATTATTAGAAGAAATCGTTTATTATTATTGAGGGCTCTAGTTTTAACCTTTTTTTGGATTTATGATATTTAAATAGAAAGTAGGGAACCTTTACCTGTAACTAAAATTATAATGAAAACTAAAAATTGGAATTGAAAAATTTAGGTATAATTTCCTTTGATCTTGGTGTAGTAAATGATCCAACAATCTTAGAAACAATCTAAATTCTTTTAATGAAAGTTTTCACCCTCACAACCCCACAGTTATTGGGTAAAATATAGGTTAGAATTATATTTAGGATATTAAATGATACCGATTTTGTAGGATAAATACCTTAAAATTTCATAGAAAACTTAAAAGATTGAATAATAATTAGGATAATTGTAAAATATACCACTATCTAAATTGGATACAAAGATCTTTTACAGTTCTAAGTAAATTTCTTTTATTACCTCGTATGGGGCGGAAGCAACATATTGGAATATTCTTCATATATATTATTTTTATTTAACAGAGCAATGAGGAGGCCGTAGTCATTCTTTCCATTTCTCCTTGATTTAAACCAGTCGACATCATCCTCATCCATGATCTTCATCCAGCCACCTGATTCGGATAAATACACGAAGATTCCTTCAGCATCTTCACCCAGT
>CAYTEI010000076.1:0-2301 GCA_964436705.1 uncultured Thermococci archaeon | reverse complement strand
CTAATGAACCAGATTCCCAGCTTATGTCGTCATTTGGATCGTCGATTACTTTTACTGTTTTTCTTCCTGCATGTCTTGCCATAGCCATTGGTGCAAGTGCTAATGTGAGGGATATTGCGATTAGGAGTATCCCTAATTTCTTCATAAATTTTTCACCTCCCATAGGGTAAAACCCAAAATTTTTCCCTAAATAATCTGTTTATCGAAGATTTTTAAAATCTTCCCCTAACCAACCCGAGCACTAGAATAAAAACTAAGAAGATACAACTCACCCAAATTTCAAGATTCATTTCTTATATTATATTTTCAGACGGAGTAATCTTATTCTACTTCCAAAAATTTTTATAGTATGAGAGCTTGGTAATTCTATAAATATTTACTACTAGGTCCAGAACAATGAGGAGTTTTCATGGTTAAATCCTATAAAATATTATATATTGAAGATGATCTGGATTTCCAAGCTTTTATGGAAGAATTAATGAATAACTTAGATTACTTAGATTCTAATGTAGAATTGAGTTTTAGAGACGATGGATCTTCCGGTTTAAACGCTGTTAAAGAACAAGATTTTGATATTATTTATGTGGATTATAAATTACCAGATGAAGATGGTTTAAATATCTTAAAAAAGATAAGAGAAATTGATAAGAGATTACCTGTTGTTATCGTAACTGCCCACGGAGACCAGGACGTTGTAATTAAGGCATTAGGAAGTAGGGCGGCTAGTTATATCAGAAAAACTGGACTTACTGCCGATAGAATTAAAGAAAGTATAAAAGACGCTGAAGAATGGGCCAAACAGAGAATGCCAGTTTCTAAAAAAGATCGTCACCAGAAAACAAATAGGAAGGAACTAAACCTATTAAATAAATTAATTGAAGAAGATCTTACCAGTATAGATCCAAAGATCAATTTGCAAACTGAAGAAAAGTACAGATACCCTAAGGCAGAAAAGATCCTAGATCAACCAAGAGAGGAAACCATAAACATATTGACCTCATTAGTTGATAGAAACCTTCTCGAGAAAGATTTCCATGATCAAATTCTCGCCCCACCGGAAGGCAAATGCTCTGAGTGTGGATCAAATATAATAAGGTTTAAGTAGATAAATAACAATAATTATTTAGGATTAAGTATGAATTCTAAAGCAGTATCTATTGTTATGGTAGGGCTTTTGATCTTCTCGGTATTAGTTTCAGGATGTACTGGATCTAATGGTGGGGATGGATCAGGTGATACTAAAGAATTGGAATCAGGTTCTGTTACAGCTGAATATACTGATGATATAAGTGTTGACACCGCTATGTTAGTAGCTACGAATGTTGATAATATTATTGACTCGGATCAGAGAAAATTCGTTATCAAACAAGAATCTTCAACAGTTGATATCCGTAAAGAAGGAGAAAAAATTATAATAAGAATGGAAACAGGTTTTAGCAGCGCTGATGAAATCACAGCGACTGGAGATGGTCTCCAGAGAAATCTATTAGGTGTTTTTAAAAGCGGTATCGAAGATGAAGTTAAACTTATTTTACTAAGTGAATCAGGAGAAGAGATTAAAACTTTAGAATAAATCTTATTTTTTATTTTATTTTCTTTATTCATAATAAAAAACCTTTTTTAACCTAATATTCCGCCTTATATCACATTTCAAAAGATCACTATAATCTCAAAAAACTCGAGATTACTACCAATAAATCAGTATTTAGAACTCTACTTTCAAGGATTCATTTTTAAAAGGTCTTGATCTTGGAATTAATTTTCTAGTAATTAATTCTTTAGATATTTTCATATAACATGAACTCCATGAATTAAAATAAAGTTTCAAGGACTTAGAAGAAGAAACCAAACTAAGTAAGATCAGGTCTAAGTTAAGCAGAAAGAGTAAATAACTTTTCTACTCCATTTTGCCTCTTTACGATCCAAATTAAACTAAATTATACTGATTCCAAGAACTTCAAGGGTTTTATTCACAAAATTCATAATCAAAAGGTATCCTACAATAATTAATACTGCAATTATAATCCCGATCAAGAACTTCCTCAGCAAAATTACTCCTACAAGATATTTAAAAAATATTAAGATTCATAAACTTCCTACACCATCCCAACACCAGGAAATTTCGGACACAACCCTCAAAACCACAAAAACCACCAAACAAAACAAATAATTAGATGATAAACATGGGAAGATCAAACGCAACCTACAGAAACCAAATAAGCCAAATAGAAAAACAATACAAAAGACTAAGAAGAGCACTCCTCAAAAAAGACAAAAAATACTTCGATGAACTATTCGTAA
>CAYTEI010000075.1:6623-7597 GCA_964436705.1 uncultured Thermococci archaeon | reverse complement strand
GGGCTAAGCAGTTTGATCGGATTCCGAGGTTTATTGAGACGGCTGGGGAGATTAACGATTACATGCCTATTCATACAGTCAATTTAGCTAAAAGGGGGTTGGATAGGTTTGATATGAAAATTCGTGATTCAAATATAGGAGTACTTGGTGTTTCATATAAAGCGAATATTAGTGATACAAGAGAATCTCCAGCATATAAGATAATCGAAGAACTAAACGAATTAGAAGCCAATATAAAAATACATGATCCGAACGTAAAGTCGATTAAGACAGATTTTGGTACTTACAGATCGGAAAAGAGCTTGGTAGAGGTTTTAGATTGGTCTGATTGTATCATACTTGTAACAGATCATGATGAATTTACTAATAATCTAGTGGATAAAATTAAATTGAGAATAAATAAGGAATCTTTGGTAGTTATAGACAGTAGAAATAGTTTAAATGAATTATCAGATATTAATTCCGATCAATTAATATATATAAAGCTAGGTTCCTAATCCTTTTTAATTAAAATTATTTAGCAATTTTTTGAATTTAATTATTGGAAAAGAAGAGCTAGTTGTAATTAGGATAGTATCTAATATATTGAATGTCATGTAAATTTATGTGTATAAATCTATATACTTTTCGATTATTTTATCCCAGGTGAATTCTTTTTTCACTTTTTCAAAACTGTTTTTAGCTAGTTTTTTCCTACAATTTGTTTTATTTACGACATCTCTAAATTTCGTTAAAAAATTTTCAAAGGAATCTTCACTATATAATACTTCTTTATTTGAAAATAAACCATCTATACCAGTATTCTTACTGGCAATAACACAATTTTTATTCGCCAAGGCTTCAATATAAACCCTACCAAAAGATTCGCTCTTACTTGGCAAAACAAAAATATTACTAGTTTTTAAGTTCTCTATAACTTTTTCATGTGATATATGGCCTAGAAATTCTACATTAGACGGAGATATACTCTTTAG
>CAYTEI010000075.1:3866-6610 GCA_964436705.1 uncultured Thermococci archaeon | reverse complement strand
CTATTATGATTAGTTTTCCTTTGTTGATCTGCTTAAATGCATCTATAACCCAATTGAATCTTTTACCTTTAATAAGTCTACCAATACTAGTAATAATTAATTCATCTTCTAGATAATAATCATTTATGAATTTCTTCTCAATTCCATGAGGTATTACCTTGAATTCTGGTATTTCTAACTTTTTTCCTAGCCATGGAGCTAGTAGGTGGATTTCTTCTGCGTTTTTAATTATTTTTGAGAATAGATTTCTTATCGTAGGGTTCCAGTTCTTTGTTTTCCATGTATTAAGACTTGATTTCCTGAGCGTTATCACATATGGGATTTCATACTCCTCTTTAAGATGATATGCGATTAATCCATCCGGAAAAAGGTAGTGAGCATGAATAATATCAAATTTTTCTGGTCTACAGAGATTTTCAATATCATTTAAGTATTGGAAACTTAATTTAGTAACATATGGAAATAAAAAGCTGTATGGCAAATCGAAATAAGAAATTTTGCGAATAGTAATACCTTTAAGAACCTTTTTATTAGAGATCCCCTGATACTTTTTAAAATTTCCATTAAATTTTGATAAAAAGTTTGGAAAGACTGGAACTGGATGTAAGAATTCACAATAATGCCCTCTCTTTGTAACCTTGTTAACAATCTTAAGAATCACATCTTGACTTGATCTACCTTCAATAGGTAAGAGAGAAGCAATTTGTAATACTTTCATATTCACTGATTATGGTCCTTCATTCAAAAGTTTTTTCCTTATTAGATAAAAAAGAAAGAACTAATTCTTGCAATTTATATAGCTTATTTACTTTTAATTTGATTTTAATAATTGTAATTTTATTATGAAATCTGAATCTTTTACGTTTATTCGAGGATGTTTCTTTATAGGAACCAAAAAATTCTATAATAACTCAAACAAAAGGTTATTTATCAAAACTGTTTTTTATTGATTACTATATAACTAAAATTTAGTTAATTAATCCTAATTATTTGATTGATATTTCAAAGTTCAAATAATAAGTAAAATCTAATAGTTATATAATATTATTCGTGTAGATATTTATGCTTTTTTCAGCTATTTTTTTCCATGATAGTTCTTCTTTGACAATTTCAAGAGCATTTCTTTGATGTTTTTTTCTTAAAGTAGGTTCTTGACTGTATCTAAGAATTTTATTTGTTAATTCTTCAATATTACCTCTTTTAATTAAAAAACCATTGTTATTTGAGATTATGTATTTTGTGGCTGTACTATCGCTTACGATTACAGGTAAACCGGTTGCTACTGCTTCTAGGATTGAGATTCCAAGTTTCCCTGGGAATATTCCTACGTCCGCTGCATTGAAATATTTTGGAAGGTCTGAATGATCCACGAAGTCATGAAAAATGACCTGATCTTCCAGTTCCTCGGTGGAGATCATATTTTTAATATTTTCGATGTACTTATTATCTCCTTCCCCTAATAATAGGAGTTTAACATTACTCGATTTTTTAGTTACTTTACTTAAGGCCTTTATCATAGTTTCAATATCTTTTGATGGGTTGATGATTCCAGTGAAAATAAAAAGGACTTCGTTTTTTTGGACTCCTAGACTTTCTCTAATTTCATTTCTTGCCTTTTCATTGGGATGAAATAAGTTGCTGTCGGCTCCTAATGGTAATAATTCTATTTTTTTGTTGGGGATCCCTATGTTTTTTAGGAATTTTTTTGCGAAAGGGTTTACTGGCAGGAACATCTCCGTATTACTGATTAAATTTCTTAGTAGGAGGTTTTTAAATAGTTTGAATCCGAGTTTCTTGTATAATGTATCTAGATGGAAGTTATCATTATCGATATGGCTATCTACGAACAGCTTTACATCGTTGTTTTTAGAATAATTCAGACACTGTATAGTTGCAAGGCTTATAGCACTTCTTGCTTGAATTATTTCGGGATCAATATCATTTAATGTTTTTTTAAAATTTTTAAAGATCATGAGATGGCTTTTCTCCATATTTAAGTATGTATCTAATCTATATACCTTAACATTATTGTACTCATATACACCAGACTCAAAAGAATCATTTTCATGCTCCTTAAAACGCTGAGGTTTGTATTTGCTAGTGATGATACTTATATCGTGTCCTGACTCCTTAATCCGTTTAGGTAAATAATTTTCCTGATACCCTAACCTTGGTATAAAGTGCTTATGAACATGCACAATCTTCAAAAAACCACCTACGAAACCAAATACAGCAACCCGAAAACTACTAAGTTTTTCGTAAATTATATTTTACCGGATTCTTTTAGTTTTTTTATCCTATCTGACAATTTTTCTTCCTCTTTCTTTTGTTGATATTCCTCATTCACTGCCAAGGATTCTTCGAAAATATTAGAAATTACCTGACCATCCATATAGTCCAATTCTTTGATCCCTAATAGGTTTAGTATGGTTGGGGCAAGGTCAATGATTTCTCTATCAGTTCTTATTCCCTCCTTTACTTTATTCCCATGGGCTAAGAGTATTCCGTTTCTGGTGTGGCAGCCGGAGTTACCAAAGGTAGGTTCAACAATGTCATTGAAGGTGAATCCGTGCATTCCAAAAAATTTATGATTCTCTATAGTACCTGCTACGATATCGGGTGCGTCTTCTAAGTATTCTCCTTTGTAGACTTCTTCTTTTTTCTTAACAAGATTAATGATCTCCTGGTTAGTTTCTTTATTCTTGAGATTTTTTAGCTTGTTAATGATTTCTTCTCTTACTTCT
>CAYTEI010000075.1:0-3856 GCA_964436705.1 uncultured Thermococci archaeon | reverse complement strand
TACTTCTTCGTAGTTTTCTGGTTCTACGGCTCCATGTTTCTCTCTGTCTTTTAGGTTGATTCTTATGGCTCCTGATACTCCTGATCCGAATGCTTTTGTCTTATCCCAGTCTATGTCTTTCTCGGAGAATAAGATTTTGTTTAGTAGGGACATGCCTCCGGATTGCATTTTGTCAGTTGCTTTTTTCTCTATACCGAATTTCTGAAGTAATTTGTATCCATTTTTGGGGGTTAAACCCATCCTGAACAGTCCATACCTCATGAGACTAAAAGGATTCCTCTTAACCTTCATATACCCCTCATTCATAAGGAAAGCATTAAGGTTAACGAAGTATCTAAGAGATCCTTGCCCATGATCAGACATCAAGAACAAAGTAGTATCTTCACCCATCTTATCCAAGACTCTAGATAGGAATTCATCAACCCTCTTATAGTAATCCAATAGTGGGTTTCCGTATTTCTCTACTTCTTTCTCACTATGTAGTGGATTCTCTTCATCGATGAATCTCCACATTTCATGCTCGACTTTGTCGGTTCCGTTATCAACCATCATTAAGAAGTCTAAATCCTTCTCCATAAAGTCCAAGAACAGATTTTCTTTCTGCTTCTGTTGCTCAAACAATCTCTCCATGAATTTTTCTACTTTTTTGCCGGATACGGTAGGTAGTTCAACTTCATAATCATATTTCTCCTCAATCTCATCCCGAAGACCCTCAGGATAAGTATAATTATCTGATGTTGTTAGTAGTCCAGTCACCATATAACCATTAACTTCACTAGGAGGATAAGTAGCTGGCACATTTATTACTCCAACTCTCTTGCCAAGGTCGCTTAGGATTTTCCAGATGGTTGGTTTTTTTATTGCTTGTGAGGGCTTTGTTTCTACTTCCATTTCGTAGTCTTCGTTGATTCTGAAGAAGTCGAAGAATCCGTGTTTTCCCGGGTTTACACCGGTTGCGAAGGAGGGCCAAGCCGGAATAGTTCCCCAAGGAGTTGTAGATCTAAGATCACCATGCGCACCCTCATCCAACAACCTCTTAAAAGTTGGTAGCTCACCATTCTCCGCCCACGGCTTAACTAGACTCCAAGGAGCTCCATCCAACCCAATAACAATAACCTTATCATCATTACTCATTAAATCCACCAATCCCAATAACTAAATATTATTATCCTTATCCTTAAGTTCCTTGATAGTTCGTTTTAATCTTTTCTTCTCTTTCTCTGTCTCCAACTTATCTTTTAACGATTTTTCGTGGTTTTTTAGGTAGTTGAGTAGATTTGAGTCGTCTTGATCCTCTAATTTACTAGTGAATTCTTCGTCTTCTAGTTTCTCACCGTACTTACTATACAGGATTCCTTTGTCTTTGGATTCTATTATTTTTTTTCCACTGGAAACTACGCACTTAACTTCATCCTGTTCCTCTAGATCCCCTTCCTGTGTGTTGAATGGGAGCTCTGCCTCAATATAAGAGTAACCCCGACTCTCACCATCCAAAACATCTAGAAGAGAGAAATCATTCTCATGAACCATATCTAGCCCAATCAAATCACGAATACTATAATTAATATCAATCAACTGAACATCATCATCCACAACTACATCAGAACCAAAAAGATCAGGATATCTAACTATCAAGGGTATTCTAAGTATATTATCCTTCATGTAATTCATCTTCTCATTTAGATCATGCTCCCCTAGGTGCTTACCATGATCAGAAGTGAAAAACATCAAAGTATCATCAAGGACTTCTCGATCCCTCATAAGATCAAATAATTTACCTAATTCACGGTCCTGATACTTAAGGGAGGCATCATAATAATCATTCAGAATAGGTACAGTACTCTCCGTATCTTCTCCATCATAGTACTTCTTAATCCTGTAATTATCACGAATAGATGATAGAAAACCATAATCACGATCAGAGACCTCATTAAGAATATTTTTTGGTGGGTAATATGGTTGATGAGTATCCATCAGATTCATGAAGATGAAGAAATTCTTATCCTCACGCTCAGAATACTTAATAACTCTCTTTGCAAGATCAACAGAGAATTCAGTGAACTCAGGTCTCTTAACCAAATAAGGGATCATCAACTTGAATATGAAGCCTTTTGATATTGATTGGATCTTGCTTGCCATAGAGATCTTAGTAGGAATATCAACCTCCAAGCCAAGATCATCCTTAATCTCGCCATCAGACTCCATGTAGAAATCGAATCCTCGATCCATGCCACTTAGCTCTCCAACCCAAGGATTATTAGAAATACCAGCCGTAACGTAGTCCTCTTCGCTTAGTTGTTGGGCTAAAGTGGTAATTTCTTTGTCTAGGTGGATGTTTAGGTTTTCTGAGGCTGATAATAGTCCGTGTTCGCTTGGGTATAGTCCTGTGAATAGTGATGCATGGGTTGGGAGTGTCCAAACCCCTTGACTATAAGCATTCGTAAATCTGGCTCCTTCACTTGCTATTTTGTCGATGTTTGGTGTGGTTTCTTTATTGTATCCGTGGCATGATAGTTCGTCTGGTCTTGTGCAGTCTGATATGATGATCATGAAGTTAGGTCCCTGACTCATTCTATTCTCCCCACTAACAATGAATTATCCACACCTTTCAACCCCATCCCCGAAAAAACAACTCTATCCCGCATATTATCTGAGAATTTTATTTTACCATGTCCAAAGACATTTGGGAGGTTTAACCATCTAGCGCTTAATCTTCCAATAGATAGGTCTTTCTGGAAGGATTGAGTGTCTTTCCAGTTCTTTAGATCATTAGAGATCCATATATGCGCCTTATCATCTGTTTCAGCTTTTCCTCCTTCTGTTGCTGTTGCGATTAGATAGTGGTTCCCTACCTTCTTGAAGCTATATACAGGACCATCAAAGCAATCCATCTTCTCTACTTCTCCACTAGATCTATCATACTCAATAAGGTGGCTTTCAGTGTCTGGTGAGTCCATTGCCCAGTAAACTTTGTTTTCGGTGAATTGGAATTCGACTGTTCTCCACTTCTGATCCCCACGACCAATTATCTCTATATTGGAGAAATCAGGATCAGTTACACCTACCATTGACTCGTTATCGTTGTCTCCTGTTGAGAACCACAGCTTATCCTCAAATGGATCCTCCTGAATAACATGAATATGCTTAATACTATTCTCAGGGAACTCATGTACCCGCTCCCAATCAAAGCCATCGCTAGTCCTATAGATATAAACCTCATCTCTCTCCTTATTCGGCAAATACTCTCCAAAATAGGTATAATTATCTGTGGAGCAGATGTTATGATCCAGTATTTGATAACTCCTAACATCGAGATCAATATTTTCAAAACTAGAAAAATCCTTATCAGATAAAAATAGATCCCTATCAGCAAAAATAAGGACTTTACCATCATTTATGGGCTTTATTTGGAATATTCCGAGTCTTAGAGCCCTCATCGATAAATTGAGTTTGGAAGCTACTGACTTTAATAAGCTAGTAGGGATCTCCCCTGCAAATGAAACATCATTGTTATTGATTCGGTATATTTTGAATCCATTACTTGCTATTATGTCTCCATCTATTATGGTTTGTGCTCTTAAGTTTGGGTACTTTTGATCTATTTTTAGTTCCATATTACCGAAACCTACAAATAAAAAGCCTAGGAATGAAAGAAGAGAAATTAGTAAGGTTTAGAATTCTGCGTTTTCCTCGATCTTATCCATATTCTCTTCAAACCATTCATGTACTTCATCAATACCTTCTTCGAAGCTTACTTGTGGTTCATAGTCTAGTAATTCTTTGGCTTTGTCGATTGAGGCTACTAGTCTGTCTTTAGTATCCCAGTTTCTCTTACCAACATGTTTCACTCCTGCAT
>CAYTEI010000074.1:4911-7849 GCA_964436705.1 uncultured Thermococci archaeon | reverse complement strand
GAATTACTTGACAATGATATTCTAATTAAAGGTTATTTAAGAAAATAGGTGGTAAATATTTTCACAGGCATCATAGAGGATATTGGTGTTATCAAAGGGATCAAAAGACAACAAAATTCAATGATTTTAAATATTAAAACGGATCTAACAGAAAATTTAGAAATTGGAGGAAGTATTTCTGTCAATGGTCCTTGTTTAACAGTGATTGAAAAAAATGAACGACATAAAATTTTTAAAGCCGAAGTAATGCCTGAAACTTATCGTAAAACTAATTTAAAGAATATCAAAGCCAAAGATAAGGTCAACTTAGAAACATCTCTAACATTAAAAGATAAAATCGGAGGCCATTTGGTAACAGGACACATAGATGGTCTAGGAAAGATTAAAAAGATACAAAGAAAGGAAAATGCTAGAATTTTCACAATTAAACCTCCAAAAAATCTATTAAAATATATAACCAAAAAAGGATCTATCAGTGTAGATGGTATCAGCCTAACAGTATCAAACGTAGATCATAATTTTTCAGTGTCTGTTACGAATTTCACTTATGATAATACAGTTCTCAAAGAGAAAAAGATAGGTAATAAAGTCAATTTAGAAGTTGATTTACTAGCAAGATATTTAGAAAGCTTAAATAAAAAAAATAAAGATGAAAAAGGAAATCTGTTAGAGAAATTAGGAAGAATGGAGGACAACGATGACTAAAGATCAAAGAAAAAAATTCAAATTCAATACAGTAAAAGAAGCTATAAGAGACATTAAAGATGGAAAAATGATTATTATTGTTGATGACAAAGATAGAGAAAATGAAGGAGACCTTTATGTTCCCGCCGAAAAGGTTACACCAGAAAAAATAAATTTCATGGCAAAAGAAGGACGAGGACTAATATGTGTCCCTATGAAAGGAGAAAGACTTAAAAAACTTGGTTTAAGACAGATGGTTAATAAAAACGAGCATAATGAAGAAATGGGGACTTCATTCACAATTTCAACTGATGCTAAGACAACTGGAACTGGTATATCCGCCTATGATCGTGCGGAAACCGTTAAAAGGTTAATAGATTCAGATACCCAGCCTAATGATCTTGAAAAACCTGGTCACATATTTCCTTTAAGAGCTGAGAAACAAGGTGTATTAGAAAGAAAGGGACATACCGAAGCAGCTGTTGACCTGGCTAGAATAGCTGGTTTAAGGCCTGCAGGGGTTATTTGCGAGGTAATGATGGACAATGGAAAAATGGCTCGGGTTCCAGAACTAATGAACTTTAAAAAGGAACATGACCTTAAGATAATAACCATCGAGGATTTAATTAATTATCGGTTAAAGAACGAGAATATAATTAATAGAGAGGTTAAAACCAAATTACCAACAAAGCACGGTGAATTCGTCCTAATAGGTTATAATTTCCTCGGAGAAACGCATCTAGCCCTACTTAACCTTCAGGGAAACAAAAAACCGCAAGTAAGGATTCATTCTAAATGTATTACTGGAGACGCTTTAGAATCTTTAAAATGCGATTGTGGATCTCAATTATCTAAATCCATGGAAAAAATAAGTAATGAAGGGGGATTAATAATCTATTTAAGCCAAGAAGGACGAGGAATTGGTTTAATAAACAAATTAAAGGCTTACAAACTTCAAGAAAAAGGATATGACACCGTTGAAGCAAATGAAAAACTAGGCTTTGAACCAGACGAAAGAGAGTTCGGAGTAGCGGCACAAATATTAAAGGAACTAAATTTAAATAAGGTGGAACTCCTAACTAACAACCCAAAAAAAGTTAAGGACCTAGAAAAATACGGAATTGATGTTGATAGAACATCTTTGAACGTGGAACCTACCTCTGAAAATCTAAATTATTTAAAAACCAAAAAAGAGAAATTAAATCATATGATTAAATTCGATTAAGAATAGAATAAACATTGGAGGATTTTATTATGGAAGATTTTAAAGTTAATGAAATTGAAGGCAAATTAAAAGCCGATGGTTTTGAATTTGGTATTGTAGTAAGTAGATTTAATGATTTAATCACAAGCAAGTTATTAGAAGGGGCTCTTGATGCTTTAAAGAGACATGGAGCCAATCCTGATAAAATCGATGTTGCCTGGGTACCCGGTTCTTTTGAAATACCTTTAACGGCAAAAAAGATGGCCGATAAATATGATGCAGTAATTTGTTTAGGAGCAGTTATCCGAGGGGAAACCCCTCATTTTGAATATGTTTCTAAAGAAGCATCAAAAGGAATAGCAAGTGCCTCATGGGAAGAACAAATTCCAATTACATTTGGAATACTAACAACAGACACTACAGATCAAGCGATTGACCGTGCTGGAGTGAAACAAGGGAATAAAGGGAAAGAAGCTGCTGAAAGCGCAATAGAAATGGCCAACTTAATGAAAAAAGTATAGTAAACCAAATTATTAAACAATAATCATTAATTTCGATTTAGTTTACTATAAACTCCTCTAACATCTATTTTTTTATACTCTATATCTCCTAGAATTTCGTCTAATTCTTTTAGCGAGGCACGGGCTCCAGAAGCCATCTTGTGACCTCCTCCTCCAAGTTCAGATGCTATATCCAACGGATAAAGTTCTAAGTTGTAATAATCATTATTAGCTCCAAAAAAATAATTATAACCCTCATTCGTTGAAACAGCCTCTATTCCAAGCTGCAAGCCCTCATCATACAAATCATGAATAACCCCTCTCACTGAAACCTTATCATTCAAACTACTCGAAGTTAAAAATAATATAACCCTTTCATTATCATAAATATCAATTATCTTTTCACTAAGCTTTTCCGTTCTCCTACGCCTTCTTCTCGCACTTTTAAGTTTATTTATATGTTTATACCTAGGTTCCTCACCATCTCTAAAGAAAAAATCAAAGAAATCAATTGTTAGATTCTTAAATTGTTTCGAGTTTTCAGTATTTT
>CAYTEI010000074.1:3817-4901 GCA_964436705.1 uncultured Thermococci archaeon | reverse complement strand
ACTAAATCCGTATAATCCCAAGCAACATCATAATCAGAAGAATCTAAATCATTAACTCTGGAAATCTCCATGGAAGGAGGATCAGAATTATATGAGGCACTATCAGCCCTAGAAACAGGACCCCATTTCTCTTTAGATATTCCTAAGTACTTGGCTAAAATTTCAGCAGTACTTGGACTCTCACTGTCAAATAAGATTATATCGCCTTTCATCTCAGAACCTTTATTACTAACATGATGATCACAATACAAATGAGCCCATCTACCCATATACTCCAAGTCTAAAACGGATAGAAAGCTTTTATTATCTATAATATTCTTTAAATCTTCATTATCATTAAGTAAACCATAATCCATTGGAATAATAGTAGCATCTCTCCTATCAAACATTTTCATAGCCAAAACAGACGAAACTAACCCATCCAAATCCTTGCCATGGGTCAGAATCAAATCATCTTCTCTCAGTAATTCCTTAATAATTCTTGGATTATAATTCATTTATAAAAGCCCCTTAATCTTAAAATAATTGAATTATAAATCTTTTTAACCTGTTGGTTATGGGGTAAATCTTCAAAAACCTAAAAATAATTTCGAAAACTCAGTTGAATGAATTTATTAAGAGCTTTTCAGAAACAAAAAATGAATAATGACCTATAAAAAACATCCTAATGATTTTGAAAATCAAAAAATACCCATAACTTAAATCATTTGAAAGATAAAAGATGTAGTAAGATTTAAAAAGTTTATTTAAGATAAAATCTAAGTAAATAAATGTGATTATTATGAAGTGTCCACCAATTAAAGATTTGGTTGTGAAAGACTCCGCTGAGGAACATTCGGATGTTGATAAATTAGTCTATGTTTACCTTGAAAGCGATCTTTCCGAAATACCTCAAATTTGCCAACTAAAATATCAGGTTGCGGCCTCAGAATCAATTGAAAGCGATAACATTAAACAAGGGCATATAATACCTGGACTAACTGAATCCGAAGACGCTGACATAGTTTTTGGAGTAATGAAAGAGAAAGATGATACCTGTTTATCTTATAAAACAGGGGGACCCGATCTTACAGATTAGTTAATA
>CAYTEI010000074.1:0-3807 GCA_964436705.1 uncultured Thermococci archaeon | reverse complement strand
TATTTTTCAATTATCTCTCTCATTTTCGGGAAAAAATTCGAATATAGTAATCTTCAAAATTTTACTCTTTTTCTTAAAAGAATAACTTAAAGGAATTCCTTTTATTTTAGGTTACTAATAAATCCTATATATAACAAAAAATGTCATGAATTCTTCTACTGAATAATTGTAAGGATTCCTAATTCATAGGTTTGAGATCCAATTTCTCTGCTTATTGGAGTTTAAATATAATTTTAAGTTGTGGTGAAAGATATTTTAGTGGTTCTGAGTAGATCTTTATCTGGGGATAGATTTGAATTCTTATAAAAACAAAAGAATTTCATTATACGATTGGCATGAAAAGAATGCAGATAAAATAAGTGAATTTGCTGGTTGGGATATGCCAATAAGGTATGAAGGAGTGAGAAAAGAACATATTTCTGTTAGAGAAGACGTTGGAATCTTTGATATTTCTCATATGGGGCAAATTTATTTCAAAGGAGAAGATGCTTTAGAATTTCTTCAATTTGTTACCTCCAATGATATTTCTAAACCTCCTGCAATTTCAGCAACTTACACGCTAGTAACAAATGAAAGAGGGGCTATTAAAGACGAAACTTTAGTTTATAATATGGGAGATGGGTATATGATGGTTTGCGATGCTGTTGCCCACGATAAATTATTATATTGGTTCAAATCTATAAAAAATTCCGCTGAAAAGCTTTCTGGGAACAATCTTGATTTAAAAATAATCAATAAAACTTATGATATGAACCTATTCTCTGTACAGGGTCCTGAGGCTTCGGAACTTGCTGAAGATATCTTTGACATTGATTTATCCGATTTGTGGTGGTTCCAAGCAACAAAAGTAAATTACAATGATATCGATTTCATATTATCTCACTCAGGATATACTGGGGAAGATGGATTTGAATTATTCTTAGAAGATAAAAATCCTTATAATCCAAAAAGAGAGAATAATGAAGATCCTGCGAAAGCAAAGGAAATTTGGGATTTGCTACTTAGGGAAGGTGAAAAGTATAAGATAAGACCTTGTGGTTTGGGGGCTAGAGATACAACTAGAATTGAAGCAGGTTATACATTATATGGAAACGAGAGTCAGGAAAAGCAAATACTCACTAAAATGGTTGATGAAGTAAATCCTTTCCAAGTAAATATGGATGATTTTGTAGATTTTGATAAAGATTTTATTGGGAAAAAAGCCTTAGAACTGCAGAAGAAGGATTTTTCAAGTCGAATGATTCATTTAAAAATGGAAGAGGAGGGTATCCCTAGAGAAGGATACCAGATCCATTTTGATGACAAAAAAGTGGGAGAAATAACTAGTGGAACTATGTCCCCTTTATTGGAAAAAGGTATTGGCATTGGTTTCGTTGATAATAGTGATATTGATCTTAATGATAAGGTTTATGTTAATATAAGAGGTAGAAAAAGAAAGGCTGTTATAGTTGAGCCTCCCTTCTATGACCAAAAAAAGTATGGGGCAGGATAGAATCCAGAACAAATTATAAAGGTATTAAATACTTAGGTAAATTAGTATTAATTGGAGGTTTTAAATTGGAAGTTAATGATTTTGAAGTGGATAAGGATCTTTTATATACGGACAATCATGAATGGGTAAAAGTTAACGGTGACGAAGTTTTGATTGGAATAAATGACTATGCTCAGTCAGAATTGGGGGATATTGTTTTTGTAGAGCTTCCTAAGGAAGGGAATGAGTTTAATGCTGATGATGTCCTTTGTGAGGTAGAATCTGTAAAAGCTGTCTCAGAAGTGTATAGTCCTGTTACTGGAGTAGTATCTGATGTTAACGATGATCTTTTAGATGCTCCTGAAGAGATGAATGATAATCCTTTTGATGCTTGGATAGCTAAAGTAGAGATTGAAGACGAATCTGAATTGGATGAGTTAATGGAAGCAGAAGAATACTCTGAATTCCTAAAAGAAGAATAGTTTTTCTGATTTAACTTCTTTCTTTGTTAAATATTTTACAATCTTTTTTTATGATGCTAAATTTTTTTTATCATTCTTCCATAAATATTAAATAGCAGACTTAAATAAAAGGTTTAAGAAGTGATATCATGTTCAGTTTAGATAGTATAGAACCAGGAAAATGTGATTTACTAATTATTGGTGGTGGACCAGCCGGACTAACAGCATCTATATACGCCTCAAGGTATGGAATAGATGTAAAACTAGTAACAAAAGATTTTGGAGGACAAATATCTTTAACCGATTCAATAGAAAACTATCCAGGATTCCCTGAAGGAATAACCGGAGAAAAACTAGGGAAAAGAATGAAAAAACAAGCAAAGAAATTCGGAGCTGAAGTCGGAGTCGGCGAAATAAAAAATCTTGAAAAAAAAGATAATGGTAAAATAATCGCCGAAGCTGATTTCGGAGAAATAGAAGCTAAATCAGTTCTTTTGGCTATGGGATCTCATTATAGACATCTAGGGCTCCCAAAAGAAGAAGAATTAACTGGAAAAGGAGTTTCCTATTGTGCAACCTGTGATGGTCCATTATTCAAGGATAAAGAGGTACTAGTTGTAGGTGGGGGAGATACAGCTTTGGAAGAAGCCCTATACCTCGATGAAATTGGTGTAAATGTTACTCTGATTCACAGAAGAAATGAGTACAGAGCACATGAATACATAATCAAACAGTTAAAAAGCTCAAACGTAGAAACCAAATTAAATAAAGAACTGAAAGAAATTAAAGGAGAAGAGAAAGTCCAAAAAGCTATAATAAAGGACAATAAAACGGAAGAAACCATAGAAATGGACTTAGAAGGTATATTCATATTCATTGGAACTGAACCAAATACTAAATTAGTAGAAAATCTAGATCCCGATATTACAGATCCGGATGGATACATTAATATCGATCAAGATTTCCATACAGATATTGAAGGTATATTCGCTGCTGGAGATATAACAGGAGGTTTTGAGCAAGCCATTGTAGCAGCAGCAGAAGGAGCAGAAGCAGCAGAGTCAATTAAAAAATATATCAGAAAACAAAATCAATAAAAAATTATTAATTTTTTTAATTTCTATTTTCCCTAAAATATTTTATGTGCGTAGTTAGCAAAATCTTTTTTAGGAGTAATTATATTAAGATAATTGCTGGGGTAACATGGTAAAGAATGAAAATAAGGAAAGTAAATCAAAGGAAACTACAGAAAAGACTAAGATAAATCAAATTATAAGCAAATATCACTTAATGCTAATTTTAGCTGTTGTAATATCAATCATAGCATTTTACATGAGATCGCTTTCTGCTCAAGAAGAATTTCTAGCATATGACGTATATTATCACTTTTACAATATCAAAACCTTTATAACAGAAGGATTTACAACTTTTCATCCACTTTCAAATGCACCGTTTGGTAGCAGTTTAGGACAATCACTCGGCCTATACATGATACCAGTCATACTATACAAAATAATTGGAATATTTGGTATCAGCATTAAACAATTCTTCACTCTATACCCTGCATTTATAGGAGGTTTATCCGTCCTTGGAGCCTATTTATTTACAAAAGAATCTTTTAACCAGAGAACAGGACTAATAGCAGCAACAATACTAACAGTATCAATCGGACATCTTAGTAGAACAAAAGCAGGTTACTATCGTGGAGATGCAGTATTTCTAGCATTCTTCCTAATAGCGCTCTACACAATCCAAAGATACTGGAGAATAAACATAAACCAAAACCAAAACAAGAAATACCTATGGGCCGCAATATCCACAATAGCAATATTTATTTCACTAACGACTTGGAGCGGATCTAGATTCGGCATAGGA
>CAYTEI010000073.1:0-7944 GCA_964436705.1 uncultured Thermococci archaeon | reverse complement strand
CCAAATTAGTGGGTCCAAATCAATGTTTTTATTGGTCCAAGAAAGACTTTATTTTGGTCCAAATGGATAAAAAAGATATAATTAATAACTAAAATTGAATGTACCGTAAAACTTATTACCAAAGAATCAATAAGAAGTATAGGAGGTGTTTGAATGGGAATTAAAGATGATGCAATAAAACTTCTCAACTACATATACGAAGAATTCACCGAAAATAAAGCAGAAGATATAGATAAAGAACAGGTATATGATAACCACGAAATGGAGAAAGAAAGAATACATCATGCAATTAACTACCTCGACGATGAAAACCTAATTAAAGTCAACAAAAAACTAGCAAATGGAAATAAGATCGCTGATTTCTATATAACCCGAATAACAGCTAGAGGAGTAAAATCTATAGAAGAAGAAAAGCAATTTAAGAATACATTCGGAGCTGAAGTTGGAATACCTGGCTTCGTTAAACTGAAATGGTCTAAAACTGAGGAATAAGATCAATATTTTTGGTGGCTATTATAAGGTTCCTGGATGTCGTATTTGTATGATAAGTACGTCCTTTTGATCGAGGAAAGATCCATTTCTTTATAAAGGAAGCCTGATCTCGAGTAGGTCCACAAACAATAAAAGTCTAACTTGTTTAGGAAAAGATGGACATGGTATTATGAGGATCGAAAAAGTAGGATCAGAAAACAAACCAGAACACAAAGTCTGGCTCACACAAAAAGAATACCAAGACCTCAAAATGAACGCCCCAGGAACCAGAGCCACCCTCATAGTAAGACTAGCTGGAGAATCAGGACTAAGAAGCTTCGAAATACTACAAATAAAGCCAAAACACGTAAAAGAAAACCAAGAAAAAGAAGGAAGCTGGCTAATAAGAATACCAGAAGGAAAAGACACACAAAAAGGAACTGGAAAACCAAGAGACGCATGGCTCCCAAAAGACCTAAAATCAAAACTAAGTGACTACGCTTTCGACAACGGAATAAGTAATGATGAACCATTCATCGATGTATCAAAGAAAACAATTGAAAGAGACATTAAGAGAGCCTGCCAAGAAATGCATGAAAGATCTGGAAACTCCGACTGGCTCCTTATCAGCCCACACGATCTTAGAAGATACTTCGCCCACCACAACCTCGTTACGGAAGGGAAAAACCCAGAAGTATTAATGGAGATCGGAGGATGGAAAGACTACTCAGCCCTAAAACCATACCTAGACAAACCAACAGAAAAAGAAATAGCCAAAACAATGGAAAAATAAAGTAGGTATCTTCTCATGCCATCTGATATTATAACTATCTTATTTTCGGCAGGTGTTAGTGCTATACTTACATCATATGGTACATACAAAGTAACAATGAAAAAAGAAGAAAGAAGAACTAGGAATAACAAAAGAAAACTAAGGAAAGCATTTAAAGAAGAAATGAACTTTGAACTAGATTTAGAAAAAGAAACTACAATTAGTACTGTTAAACTAAGTGAGGTTCCTAAATCAGAAGTTAGTGACTATGATTTTGGAGTTCCCCTTAATAATCCTTTTGATAGGACTATTTATGAAAATAACTCAAGTGAACTAGGTTTATTGAAAGACAAAGAAATTGAATTGATAGTAAAATATTATATTGGAGTGAATATATTGAATGAATTATTTGAATCCATAAAAGATCAATACAGAAAAGATCAAGAAGTTAGAGAAGACACAAAAGAAAAGTTCCTTGAAAACCTAAAAGGACTAATGGAAATAAGAGAAAAAGCCGTAGATGAAATAAAAGAAAATTTAAAAGATAACTCCTAAGTTATACAATTTTTATGGTGTTTAAGCCACATTAAAAAAGGTAAAAAGAGTGTTTCAACGGTATTTTATTTATCTTAGCATTATATATATTCATATAATGTATTATTAAGTAGTTTTTCTTAAGATTTTATAATAAATAACTATTAGGTTCCTTTAGATGAATGCTTATTGTTATTCATTATTCTATTATTCGTGTTTGGGTTGTAGTGAGTAAATTTTATTAGTTGGAAAATTTATGTGAGTAGGGAAGCTTATTTGAGGTAGATAATTTGTCGGAACTCGATCTTAATATTTTATTTAATGATCTTCAAGAATTATTCTCACATGACGAAATAAATCTGGAAGAACTAGACGAACTTAAAAATCAGTTTGATTCTGACGATGTTAGTGATTATCTGTGGGCATTGTCTAGGGATACCGCTCCTGAAGCAGCTCTAGCCACTTACTTCTTCAATCCAAAATCTTCATACTTTAAAGAACTATTAGAAAACTATGATCTAATCTCCGAATCCTCCATCGAAAGCGGAGTACCAGACCTAAAAGCCAAAGAAAAAGACATGGAAAGAGAAATAAGAATAGAACTAAAAAAACTATACCAGAAAAAAGGCAATAAACTAATAAAACAAGAATTAAAACCCGAAAACCATAGAAAACAAGTGGAAAAATACCTAGAAGACGATGCACCATACGTGATACTAACCAACCTAGAAACCTACTACCTATACTCACACAAAGACCTATACAGTGGAAAACAAAAACTAGAACCATACGCAAAATGGGAATTAGAAGAGATCCACGAAAAATTAGACATGCTAGAACTATACGACGCACTAGAACGACAGAAAAGCGACTTATCCAGAGACGAATTAGAAGAAAGATTCTTCAACGACCTAAACAAATGGGTCAAACTACTAAGAGAAGTAAAATTCAAAGAAGAAGACGAAAAAGACGAATCAATCATCTACCTAATAAACAAACTAGTATTCGTACAAACACTATCAGACCTAGGACTCATTGAATATAATTGGATGAAGAGTTCATGGGAGCATTGGGATAGAAGATATGGCAAAAGATCACCAAAAAAAGTCGTAAAAAACTTCATAGAACAAGAAATAGACGACTTCTTCTACGGATTCTACGACACAGAACTATTCAGAGAAGACATACTAGAAGACATAAAAGACACACCAGAAAACTACAAAGAACTATACAAAAAACTCAAACAAGTACTAGGATTTGAATCCTTCCAAACAGACTTCAAAAGATCAATGAACGGAATAATCCAATACCAATACAACGAAATAGACGAAGACATATTCGGAAAAGCCTACGAAACCTTCCTAGCAGACCTAAGAAAAGAAGAAGGAATCTACTACACACCAAGATACATATCAGAATACATAGTCGAAAACACCGTAAAAGAAAAATTCATGGAAAAAGCCGATGATATTTTAGAAACGGTTCGTGAAGGAAAAGTAGATAATGTTATTAATCCAGTGAAGGAATTTAAAGATTTAAAGGTGCTTGATCCTGCCTGTGGATCAGGTTCATTCTTACTTAAAGCCTTGGAGACTATTTGGGGAATTTACCAAGACATTGAAGAGGAATTAAATGGAATTTCTTCAGAAGCGAGTCAATATAATAGTTTTGATGATGAAAAAGTGAAAGAAAACAATAAAATCTCAAATGCGGTTGATAATGCTAGAAGAACTCTGGGATTAAATGATAACAAGAGAACTCTATTATCAGAAGTCATTTTAAGGCATATTTATGGTAAGGATAAAGATAAAAGAGCAATTGATGTAGCTAAGGTAAATTTATGGCTAAAAGCTATGAAACAAGCTCCAAAAGAGTTTAAACATGCGAAGATAAGTACAACAGAAGAAACTAACCACATACTACCAGATCTAGAAAACAATCTAATAACAGGAGACTCATTAATAGGTTTGGAATCAGAAGAAGTGTCTAAAGCTTTAAAAGAAATTAAAATAGATACTGATAGGCTACAAAGAAGATTTAGAAGGCTTAAAAGAGAAGCTAAAAGTAGAGGAGAATCAAAAGAGGTCATTAAAAATGTTACAGGAAAGATATTGAAATATGATCCTGATAAAATTGAGGAAATATCAGCTCTGGATCTTCTAAAAATAATGAATGAATTACATAAAAATTATATTAAGAATCCTACTCATTCTCTAAGTTCTAGAGCTATATCTGCGTTAAGGAATATAATTTATTACCCTGATATGAGAAACTATTTTGAAGAATATCTTGAGGAAAATAATCTCTCATCTGAAATCGTTAATGAAACAAGAGTATCTCATCATGCATTAGACTTCTGGCACGTATTCTTAGACGAAGACGGGAATAAAAAAGACTCCGGATTCGATGCAATAATAGGAAATCCCCCATATGTAAAGAGACAAAATCTTTCTCATGAGAATATCATAGAGTACTTTGAAGATAATTACCACAGTTCAACTTATAATTTTGATCTTTATCTCTTATTTGCCGAAAAAGGACACAAAATGCTTAATGATCAAGGAGAACTTGGTTACATTTTACCCTCCAAATTTATAACCACAGAAACTGGGAAAGGACTAAGAAACTATATATCTAAATACGCTAAAATAAGAGAATTTATTGATTTTGATACATACCAAGTATTCGAGGGAGCAACAACTTATACGTGTTTACTATTCCTAGATAATTCTTCTGAAACGATTCTCTATAAAAAAGTAAATGAAGATAAACCTAAAAAGATTAGCAGTTATGAATCTAGGAATACCAAAATAGAAGAAAGTTTGAGCGGAGTCGGATGGGATCTTAAACCATCTATTATAAACTTCAGAACAATTCAGGAAAAAATAAAAGATAAAGGCAAAATTTTCACTGGAATAGAAACTGGATCAGACGAAATATTTATTTTAGACCCAGAAAATGATTTTTATAATACAGCAAAAAAATACGAAGGAGAAATAGTTCATAAAGTGTTGAAAGGAGATAACGTAGACCCCTACTACTGTAAATCTGAACAATTAGTAATAGTGCCTTACGACAAAAATGGTAATTTGATTCAATGGTCTGAAATCTCTGAGAAATATCCAGAAATAGCTGAATATCTTAAACAACATGAAGATGAATTAAGATCCAGAGAAAATGGGAAAATGGATAATGAAAAATGGTATGGTTATGTTTATCCAAAGAATCTCAACAAATTTGATACTGAGAGGATAATTTGGCCTGATATAGCAATAGAACCTGAATTTTCAATTGATAATAGTTATTGGCATGTTAGAACAGTTGCTAGTTTCAAATCTATTGAGAATTCTCTTGACCTTCATGAATTAGTCCCTATACTCAATTCGAAAGTATTTCTCCGATACATGCTAAAAAACACAAATAAAGTTAGAGGAGGTTATTTAAGATTCAGACCACAGTATATTAGGGAATTCCCCCTAAAATTAGGAAATGAGGAACTTAAAGAACTAAGTAAAGAACAACATAAAAATCAATCAAAACTAAAAGATATTAATCTTAAAATAAAAGATTATCTAGGAAATTACTCTAACGCAAGATCACTTAACGATTTTTATACACCAACAGAAGGACTTTCAGAAACAATTCTTACAGATACATCTGCAGATCGTGAAAAATTAAGAATCGGATCCGTAGAATTTAACGAACAAAACAATAACCTTATATTGAAAGCATCAGTCCGATACAAACCAGAGAATGAATCAGAATTTGATGATCTAGACCGTTGGGGTTATACAGAAACTGATCTTATCCCTGCTATGCAATTTTCAGTGGATGAGAAACTAGAAACATTAATCAAAGAATTTGTTCCTGTGGCTGTAGATGAGGCTGAAGGATTCGCTAACTTCAGAGAAACAGCTACTAAAACCAATTCCATAATAGATAGGTTAGAAAAACTTACCCTACCGAAACTTGAGGACGTGGAATCAGGACTAGAAAAGTTCATAGAAAACAAGGAGAAGGCTGAAAAGCTGGAAAGAGAGATTCAAGAAACTGATAATGAGATTGATGCCATTGTTTTTGATTTGTATGATCTTACTGAGGATGAGGTTGAGACGGTTCTAGATTCTTTGGATACTGATGAAGATGTTAAGAGAGATATAATTCAAAAATTCAGAGGGATAAAAGATTGAAAGTGGTTTAATAAGTTAAGCAAAGAGAAACTCAATCTTTCATTACTTTTTTAGTTTTTAATCTACATTAAGAAGTGTATGTATTATTCTTATTTTATTTAGAGTCTAAACATTGCCTTTTTCTATTTCTTCGAGTAGTTCTTCTGGGTTGAATTTTGGTTCTATGATCATTTCTTTCCTTCCCCTTCCTCCGCCTTTGTTGGAGCCTTTTTTCTTGTCGATTATTCCGTATACTTGGAGTTCTTTCAAGTACCTGTAGATCATGTTCTTACTGACACATCTATGTCTATCGCTATCCTCAACTAACTCTTTATAATGATTATATAAGGATGAAGTCGTTATATAAGGAGTGTTTTGATACTTTTCGGCTAGTGCCATGGTTAGTATTTTTTGTTGGGCTGGGAGTGTTGAAACATAATCTATAATATTGCTTTTCTCCAAATTTCTTAAGGCATCATCAACATCATCTGTGCTGATCTCCTCACTGTACAGATCTTCTGCTTCTGAGGCTGATTCGTATAATAGTTTGATCCCGATTCTTGCGTCTCCGTATTCGTCTGATGCTCTTTCAGCGATATATTCTAGTACTTCTTGGTTCCATGTACTTTCTCGTAGGCCTTCAGCTGCCCGGTCTTCCAGTATATCTACTAGCTGATCTTTGGTGTAAGCCGTGAAGGTCATGTTTCTAGCTCCCATTCGGCTTAGTATCCTTGTATCTTCGATTCTTTCTTTCCAAGTTGCATCATTACTTATCATGATCGTTGTAATATCGTTTTCATTTGTCAAATTATAAAGTACTCTTTCTAATTCTTCTTCATTATCTAATAAAAAATCTATTTCGTCTAGTACAGTTATTAGTACGTTTCCAGTTCGTTCTAATTCTGCTTTCAGTTCTTCGAAGTATGTACTTGCTCCATATCCTGCAGGGGGAAGATCTTTTTTACAGATCTTTCTTGCTATTTTGGAGAATACTCGGGTGGCTGTATCGTTAGATTTACAATTAACATATGATAAGTAAGTATCACTGTTTTGGTATTTTGTTTCGAGTCTATTGAGTGCATATTTTATTACAGCAGTTTTTCCTGTTCCTGTTCGGCCATATATGCTTAGATCTTTAGGGTTTTCTCCATTCTTTAGGGGCGAAAAGTACTCACCTAATTGTGATAATTCTTTAGCTCTATGCCTGAGCTTAGGAGGGATATAATTACTATCAAAGACCTTTTCTTTTTCTATTATTGATTGAAAATAGCTAGATTCTTCCTCTTCATTAAAGGATTTATCAAATGGTGTATCTTCTCCACCATAATTTCCTTGCTCGAAAGGATCATCATCTGCCACAAGAGTCACCAAGGAATAATTTCCTGAATAATTCTTTGAATCACTGGTATATATACTTTATGGTATTTTTTGAATCTCAACACACACCTGATTCAAACAAAAAACCAAAAGAAAAACAGAAGGACTAACACCAGAAAATATAACCAATAATAAACTTTAAAAACCATTAAACAAATAAGAATCTTGTAATAGATGAATAAAGAAAAATAGGAATTCCCTAAGAGATCGATCTTCTTTATTTTTTGAATCAAGGGTGTGAGGGGTAAAGTCATAATGGTAATATACCAAGTTTTTGAAGTCAATTCAGGGTCATGATTCTATTAGATGAGTTCGTTTAGTTATTTGTTGTTTCTGTGTTCTTGTATTATTTGTTCTGTGTCTTCTTCTTTTAGGCCTTCTTTCTTAGCTTTTTCGTGCATTGGTTTTAGTATTTCATCTAAGGATTTGTTTATTGCTTCTGGGTCTATTTTTTTGAGTATGATGTTGTCGTCTTTTGATGCTATGATTAGTTTGGTTCCTTTTTCTAGTTCTAAGTCTTTTCTGATGTCAGAGGGTATTGATATTTGGCCTCTTGAGCTCATAGTTACTACATCTATTTCAGACATATTCCCACAAAATAGATCTTACATTTAAGAAATA
>CAYTEI010000072.1:0-8094 GCA_964436705.1 uncultured Thermococci archaeon | reverse complement strand
CCAGTTGAAGAAGCTAATGCACCAGCAGTACAGTTAGGAAATGATCTGCAAACAAAGGCAGATTCTTCAAGAAACTTTATGCTAACCATAACAGGGATAGCAGCAATAATAATAGGAATAGCCGGATACTTTGCATCAAAATACATATCAGATCCAATAGTCTCTATCAAAGAGAAAGCTGAAAAACTCGCAGCAGGAAAATTCGATATCACTATCGAAGAAAATGAAAGAGGAGACGAAATCGGGGACATGGTAAGATCATTCAGTACAATGCAGGACAACTTCCAGAAACACGTCGATCAAACCAAGAAATCTCTTAACGATCTATCCAGCGGACAACTTGATACGGAAGTAGATACAACTGGAATGGAAGGAGAATACAGAGAAATAGGGGAAACCATAAACGAAAGCTTAGGATCTGTAAGAACCTCTCTAGGGAAGATCAGTGACATAATGCATAGACTATCAAAAGGAGAATTAGACACTCTCGACACCAATGAAATGGAAGGAGAATACAGAGAGATGGGTGAATCAGTAAACCAAAGCATAGAATCCATCGATAATTCACTAAACGAAGTAAGCGAGGCTCTAGATAATATATCAAAAGGAAATCTTGATACAAATATAGATGAGAGCGGATTAGAAGGTGAATATAGAAGAATGGCTGAATCAGTGAATGAAAGTATAGAATCTGTTAGAAGATCTTTGACCCAGGTAAGTGATGCTATAAACGATATAGAGCATGGCGAACTTGATTCACGTGTAGAGACAGGAGGAATGAGCGGAGAATACAGAGAAATGGGAGAAGCTATTAATGGAAGCATAAAAGCGATAAATGAATCCTTAACCCAAGTCAGCAATGCCTTAAACGATATTTCCCAAGGAAATCTTGAATCCAAAGTCGATGAAACCGAAATGGAAGGAGAATACAGAGAAATGGGTGAATCAGTAAACCAAAGCATAGAATCAATAAAGAACTCACTAGAAAAAATAAGTGTCGTAATGAATAACCTAGCCGTAGGAGAACTAGATACAGGAATAGATACAACCACTATGAAAGGAGAATACAAAGAAATAGGCGAATCAATTAATGCTAGCGTTGAATCCATCAATAAAGCACTAAACCAAATATCCACTGCAAGTGAAGGCCTAAAAGATGGGAAACTAGATCAAGAAATCAGTACAGAAGAACTATCCGGAGATTACAAAGACATAATGGAGGATCTAAACGTTGCTATGAAACAACTAAATGGTAGCATACGAGAAGTACAAGCCGCTGTACAAGAGATAAGTGATGCTTCTGAATCTATAGCCTCTTCATCACAGGAACTAAACTCTACCTCCAGCGAAGTATCTGACTCTGTACAAGCAATAAGCGAAGGAGCCAGCAAACAATCTGAAATGACACGTGAACTATCAGGTAACATAGAAGACGCATCAGCCAACAGCGAGGAAAGCGCCGCAGAAAGCGAAGACATAGCCGCAACCGCAGAAGAAGTTGCATCAGAAACCCAAGAAGCAAAAAACGAAGGAGAAAAAGCCGCTAAACAAATCAACAAAGCACAAGAACTGCTAAAAGAAACCACAGACAAAGCCAAGAAACTCGACCAACAATCTGAACAAATAGGTAAGATCGTTGACACAATATCCCAAATAGCAGAACAAACCAACCTACTAGCACTCAACGCATCAGTAGAAGCATCAAGAGCCGGAGAAGAAGGTCAAGGATTTGCAGTAGTAGCAGAAGAAGTTAAAGATCTAGCGGAAGAAACCCAAGACGAAACAGAAAATATAAGACAAACAATAGAAAAAACCCAAGAAAACACCACCAAAGTCGTAAACTCCATCCAAGAAGTAGACCAAGCAGTAGACGAAACCGGAAAAATCGTTAACAGCAACGCAGACTCATTCGACCAAATAAACGACTCCATATCATCAGTAACAGAATCAGTACAAGAAATATCAAATGCAATAGACTCACTATCAAAAGGAATGCAAGAAGCCGCCAGCAACGTAGATGACGTAGAAGGAATAGCAGATGAATCCGAATCAAAAGCCGAATCAGCAGCCGCAGCCGCAGAAGAACAAGCCGCATCAGTAGAAGAACTATCAAGCTCAGCAGAAGAACTAGCAGCCCTAGGAGACGAACTACAGGAAAAAGTTGAAAACTATGAAACTAGTGAAAGATCGTCAGAAAGTGAATGAGTTCTGAAGAGATATTTTTAATTTCTTTCTATTTTATCATTACTTTTCTTAAAAAATATTATTGGCAAGATTTGCATTCTTTTTATAGTATTAAATTCTTTTTCTGATAGCTTTTTTAAAGGTTTTCCAGATGTAGTAAGTGCTTTGCAATAGTTTGAATTGGTTACAATGACATTCATTTTTGTTATCCTTTCTTGATGGGCGCAACTTCCAACCTCCTTTAAACATTTTTAGGCAAAATTATTCAAATTTGGGGTTTTATCTATAATGATGTTTCTTCATTATTAAAGTTATGTGTTCTTTTTATGGTTGGCGAGAAGGGAATTGAGATTTCTATGATTTTTTCTCCAACTTCACCGATACTTTTCATGAAAGAATTATTTGGAAGGTATTAGAGATCTTTTTTCTTCTTTATGAATAATAAAGATCCATTTATTATTTTTTATTTATTGTGTGTTTTGATTTGTTTATGGTTAGATTTGGGCCTAATTTGGGTTTAATTATGTAAACAATTCGGAGAAATGGTTTAAATACCCGGTCGACTTACCATATAGGTGAAAAAAATGAATAAGAAAATAGGAATACTGGGGCTAGCAATAGTCGGGGTTCTATTAACCTCGGGACTAGGATTAGCCCTAGCAGATGGAGCAGGACAAATGAACCAGATGGCGAACTCCGACGAAGACGGAGTAACAAATGGCCAAGACCAAGACTATGAAAGACCAATGGATGGATCTAACAGTCCATGGGTTACCGAAGATGAAAGACTGGAAATGTTCCAAGATAGATACAACCTAACCGATACCCAAATCGAAGACATACGAATAGAAGTTACTTCAATGATAGAAGAAGGTGTTGATAGGACTGAAATTAGAGATACGGTACTGAGTAAGCTCCAAGAATTTGGAGTAGGATCTCCTGGTGAGATGGGGATTGGTTTAGGCTCTCAAAGGTCCGGTGAAAGAAATGGATCAGTTAATGGAGAACAAATTAACGGTGAACAAAGAGGACAAGGTTACGGTCAAGGCATGCAAGGTCAAGGAAAAGGAAACGGCCAAGGTAAAGGTATGGGGAACTGTCCCTACACTGAATCAGAATAATTAAGAACAAATTATTAATTTATTTCTTTTTTATTTATTCTAATAACTTGTTGAGGGGATTAAATGAGGTTATTGTCTAGATTTAGTGTGTTCGCGATCTTAATTTTAATAGTTTCAGTGGCTGGTGCTGGATGTGTTCAACAACCCGAAGATTCTATGGATAATGGAATGAACGATAGTATGGCATCTGTACAGGAGAATGGATCTACCAATATAGATAATACTGAAATAATTAATAATATGGAAACAACCGGGTTAAATGAATCAGAAGCAATGGCTATAAAGTATATTAGGGAAGAAGAGAAATTGGCTCAAGATATATATAGAAAACTATACGAAATCCACGGGTTACAAATATTTGAAAACATTTCAGACAGTGAAAAGACTCATACAGAGGCTGTGAAAGTTTTAATAGATAAATATGGTTTAGATGATCCTGTTAAAAGTAATGAACCTGGAGAATACAACTCCGAAGAGCTTCAACAATTATACAACGAATTAATAGATAAGGGAGATAATTCCCTGGAGGAAGGTTTAGAAGTAGGTGCTACTGTGGAGGAAGTTGATATTGTTGATATACAAAGGGAAATAGAAAATACAGACAATGAAGACGTAATAACTGTATATAAGAACCTGATTAAAGGATCCCGTAACCATCTAAGAGCCTTCACGAAGACTATGGAGAAAAGAAACATCGATTATCAACCTCAATACCTAAGCGAGGAAGAATTTACAGAAATAATACAAAGCCCAATGGAAACCGGTTAAACCAATTAGTTAGTAGGTTTTATATTTTTTTTATTTACCTAGGTTATTCATTTGGCTGTTATGGTTTATGGGTTTCTTCATCGAAAAAGTATTAATGATCTTTTCGTTAGTTTATACGATTTCAATGAGAAAGGTGCTCTGGTGGCTCATTGGCGGTACAAGGGGTGGGAAGAATCGTTTGAGAATAATAAATACATTGGAAGATGAGCCTATGAACGCTAATCAATTGTCGAATGAATTAGATCTTGATTATAAAACTATTAGACATCATCTGGATATGCTTGAAGAGAATGATGTTGTTACTACTATGGGTAAGGAGTATGGGAAGACATATTTTTTATCTGATAGAATGGAAGATAATCTCGATGTTTTGGATGATATAATTGAAAAGGTTGGGATGGGTGATTAGATGGATAATAATTATAAAGTGGTTTTAATAATTGTAGCTGGATTGTTGATAAGTACTTTTTTAACTCTGACTATTTCTAGTTCTCCAGGTCCGCCTGGAAGAGGTCCTGGTATGCATATGTTCGATGGTTTGGAAACTGTTTTAAGGGTTAAAGTGTTTATTTCAACTCTTAACGTTGTACTTATAGGGGCTTTGCTCTTGAATTATGTTTCCATATATAGAGATATTCCTAATAGGTTCACATTAAGCCTTATAATATTTAGCATGGCTTTACTACTTTACGCAATATCATCTAACCCGCTTATACAATTAGTACTAGGATTTAGAGGTGGAGTTGGCTTAGGACCATTCACCTTCTTATCAGATCTATTCGCAAGCGTAGCCATAATCATACTACTATACCAGAGCTACAGGTAAGCCCTCCAAAATTTAGTTCAAAGAATTGATGATAAGCTTAGTGCTAGGTTTAAGGCTTAGAACTGGTGATCTGTTCTAAAGGAATTTTCTTGGTTAATATGTTCAATTTTTTTGGTTTTTAGCCTAGTGCTACGTCTAGTATCATCATTATTGTGAATCCGATCATGACTCCTAGGGTGGCTAGGTCGGTGTTGCCTTCGAGTTGGGATTCTGGTATTAGTTCTTCTATTACTACGAATATCATGGCTCCTGCTGCGAATGATAAGGCGTATGGAAGCATTGATCTTATTGTTAGTGTTGTTATTACTCCTATTACTGCTGCTATTGGTTCTACTGCCCCGCTTAGTTGTCCGTACCAGAAGCTTTTAAGTCTTGTAAGGCCTTCTCTTCTCAGTGGTATTGATACTGCCGTTCCTTCAGGGAAGTTCTGGATCCCTATCCCTACGGCTAGTGCGATTGCTCCGGGAAGGGTAGCAGATTCTATGCCTACTACCACGGCTCCGAAGGCTACACCTATGGCTAATCCCTCAGGTATGTTATGTATGGTTATTGCTAGTACTAGTAGGGTGCTTTTTCTCCAGCTGGTTTCGATTCCTTCTGCGTTTTCTTCGGATAGTCTTGGATGTAGATGTGGTAGTACTGCGTCAATTCCTCTTAGAAATATTCCTCCTAATAGGAATCCGATTGCTGCTGGTATCCAGGGTGTTGTTCCTGTGAGTTCAGCCATTTCTATTGCTGGTGCTAGGAGTGACCAGTAGCTTGCAGCTATCATTACTCCGGCAGCGAAGCCTAGAGAAAAGTCCATGACTTTTTGGTTAAATTCTTTGAAGAAGAATACTACTCCAGCTCCTGTTCCTGTCATTCCCCATGTGAATAAGGTGGCTAATAGCGCCTGGTATACGGGTTGTAGATTGGAAAACCATTCGACTACCATCTTAATTTCCTACTACATAAACAATAACATTAAATGGTTTAAGTCAATGATCATTAAAACTTATTTATGAAGAATTAAGTCCTCATTCTACTTTTTGGTGTTCGTATAGGTTATATGGATATTTGGTTTAAGAATTTTAAAAGAAAGGGAAGGAAGAAATTTATTCGAAGTCTATAATTGGCTTTATTATTCCGTCTTCTTTGTTTTTCATCATTTCGAAGGCTTTTTCTATCTCGTCGAAGTTGAATTCGTGGGTTGTCATTCCGGTTGGGTCTACTTTGTCTTGTTTTATTAGTCTTAGCAGTCTTCTTAGCCTTGTTCTTCCTCCGGGGCATAGTATATTGTTTATCGTTATTTCTGACATTCCTACTCCCCATTGGGCTCTTGGTATCTCTAAGTAATCTCCTTCACCGAAGTAGGCTATGTTTGAAACTGTTCCGCCTGATTTAGTTACTTCTATAGCTTGTTTGAAGACGTGATTCATTCCTATAGCTAGTATGGATGTGTCTACTCCTTCTCCATTTGTTAGTTCCATGATTTCTTCGACTGTATCTACTTCTCTGTAGTCAACGTTTTCGTCTGCTCCGTATTCTCTTGCAAGTTTCTGTCTTTTTTCTTGGGATCCTACGACTAGGATTCTTCCAGCGCCTTGGAGTTTGGCTCCCTTTGTAGCCATTAGTCCTACTGGTCCATGTCCGAATACTGCAACTGTTCCTCCCATTGGGATGTCACCTATTTCTGCTCCGGCGAATCCTGTTGACATCATATCTGTTGTGTAAACAGCTTCTTCATCGGTTACATCATCTGGTATAGGTGCCATATTGGCATCTGCTTCGTTTACGTGGAAGTATTCTGAGAATACTCCGTCTTTTACGTTTGCGTATTTCCATCCTCCGAGTGGTTCGTTACTTTGGGATGAATGCCCTCTTTGGGATGCGTCTGATCCCCAATCAGGTGTTATAGCTCCTACGGCTACCCTGTCGCCAGGTTCGAATACTTCGACGTTTTCCCCTATTTCTTCTACTACTCCTACTGCTTCATGTCCAAGGGTTAGATCTTCTTTTTCTCCTATTGCTCCTTTCACTGTGTGAACGTCAGATGTACAGATTAATCCTTTGGTTGGTTTTACGATAGCGTCGTTTGGACCGAGTTCGGGTTTATCTTTTTCGATTGTGCCTACCTCTCCAATTTCTTTCATGACAAATGCCTTCATTTTTAGCCTCACATATAGGTGTGTTTATTACTTCTTATCATTACTCGTTGGGGTGAATTGATCAAAATAACCTAGTAATATGAAACAATACATGAGGTATATGGCCATAACATTCCTACGAATACAACAAATAAACCGATAAAAAAAGAAATCCGTTAAATAGCTAAAAATCAATAAAAATTATTAACAAAACCTATCAAACCAAAAAATTTTTATAACCAACTATCCCTAAAAATACTGTAATCCCGATAAATCCAACTATCAACTAAAAATAATAGGTAGGGGCGATAAAATGTCAGATGAATGCCCAGAATGTGGAACCAAAATGGAAAAAATAAAAGACTGGGAGGATGAATGGAAATTCTGCCCAAAATGCCACCAAACCAAAAAAATGGGAAACCAACCCGAATTCCTTAAGGGGAAGAGACCCAAACCAAAAACAAAATAAATTATGCCAAAATATTCTGAACAACGTAAATTCAGAATAATTTATAATGAAAATAACCAAAATCCATATACAATAGTTAGAAACTACTAGGGTCAGAGGATCTAAGACCGTATCATTGACAAAAGTGAATCTGAATTGATTTTCTAATCTCTTAATTTGAGAAAGTTATATAATATTTTCTCCTCTAAAAGGGTTTAAGTTTTTATCTTTTCAGATCAGTATCTTTTATAAAGAATAATCGGATAAGATCTATAGTGAATCGAATTATTAATATTATTTATTTGAAATTTTGAGGTAGAAAACTTTTTTAGATTAGGAAATTCAATTTTTATTAGTTTTAATGGTTTTTGACAGATTTTAGAGGTTTTGGCGGGATTTGGGAAGATCTTATATGGTTTCGTTCTTTATACATAATACCTACCTTCGGGTAGGTTAAGGGTGTCGGAGGGAAATTATTTCAGGGAGGCCCTTCGATCTCCCTTTATACTTATTTCCTATTAATTAATAAAGAATTAGGTTTTATTACTTTGGTTTTATAGAGAAAAATTTTTGATCAAAAACTAGAACCTTCTATTATATGAATTATTGAGTAGGTATTAC
>CAYTEI010000071.1:5637-8198 GCA_964436705.1 uncultured Thermococci archaeon | reverse complement strand
CACACTAAAAACAAACCAACCTAAAAACAAAATCATACAAAATAAAAACACAAAGAAAAAATACCATAAAAAACAAAGATCTTAAAGATCTATACCAAAAGTTTTACCAAAATAAATGATCCAAATGGGATTATACTTCTCATCCTGATGATGTTTTCTGAACGAGGTTCAGATTTATTCTCTCCAGGGTGAGGTATGGGTTCTGCAGGATCTGGCTGAAACCCTAGGCGAGGATTTAAAGGGAGAAAGAGAATTATTTGAGGCCAGAAAAGACCTTGGGATTTCTAATTTGATTTGTAACTTGAGCTAGAAAGGTGGTGAGGGTTTGTACTAAACTTAAAGAGTTGGTTCTTAAGTCTTTTTCGAGGAGACAATGTTCGCCATGCTTGAATTATTGTCCTCTTCTTTGAGCTACTCCCCCTCACCATTTTAAGTTATTTCTCAACTGTCCTCCAGACAGATTTCTCTGTTTTTGATCGCAATAACAGTTTTCACACTCAGAATGGCTATAACTACATTTAGAAGGATAAATGTCGCCCAAGAAAATATTTCAAAGGCCATCAATCCAGTTTTATGGTACATTAAAAACGTGCCTATTGCTAGAGCACTAAGTGGAAAAGTATAAGCCCACCAAGAGAGGTAAAACTTGATTTTAAAGAACATCTTGTACTGGAATCCAATTAAGATGAAGAGGAAGACTCCAAAGTAATACAAGAGGTTTCCAAACACTGTCAGTCCTCCCAACAATTTTGTCAGAGCGATGAAACCAATTATTGGTGGAGCAAACAGGATAAAGAATGAGGGAATCAACTTGTCTGGAATGGGATGATGGAAAATAGTTCTGTTTATCACTAGGTTGGTCAAGATCAGCCACCAAAAGAAACCGATACTGAAGAAGAACCAGGACAGTTGAGACGAAAAATGCTGGACCCCAGCGATCGGGATGATGATCGAACCAACTACGGGAATGAACCATGAGGGATTGATATGATGGATTTCAAATTTTTCGTGTCTGATCCAAGCCGTCATGATAATTAAGGTGAACAGGAATTGAAGTGAGACGCCGATCCACCACAGGTACTTTGAGACAGTCATGTTTAAACTGAGGTAGATAATGCTGGAAATTAAGAAAAATTTTGCAATGATAGGGAAAAAATTGATCTTGATAGGGTGATTGAATTCTTGTTTAACTTTTTTTGGGTATTTAATTAATTTTAAGAGGTAAGATACTAAAACCAATCCGATGATGGCAACTGATGTATAGAGCAAAGGACCGCTCAATTTTAATGGAAGTTTTAAGATATGTTCTGCTTTTTGCCAGGCTAATGTGAGCCCAAGCAAGCCTAATCCTAGTGCCAAAAAAGAGATAGGGAAGTTTTTGATTCTCCCAAATTTATAAGTTTCTCCAGTTTGTTCTTTACCATCCATTGTTATTCCTCCTTTCAAATTATTTTCTTTTTTCCTCTCAAATAGATTTTAAAAATAAAAAAGGCTTTTAACCTGCCTTTTTTCCTTTCTAATGTTACCTTCTTCTGCCTTTGCTTCGGCCTTTACCATTTCCTCGGTTTGAACCGTTTCTGAGTCCTCTTCCTTTTCCTCGTCCACCTAGATTTGTTCCTGGCCCTCCTGAGGATAAATCCTGATTCTCTTCTGGATTTGAGTTGTTACCGATTATAATTGCGTTTCTAGGACAAGATTCAGCTGCCTCATCCTTGACTTTTGCCAGTCTTCCGTCCATCTCCATTCCTTCCGGACATTCACCAACGCAAATTCGGCATCCGATACACTTGTCGTCGTCAACTTTTGCTGTCATATTTATTCACCTTTCCAGTTGATTTGCTCTTTTTTGATAAATTCTTTTTCTCAGCGTCTTTCATTAAAGTCTCTTCGAACTCGAACTCATAGCCGGCTTCTTTAATTATCTCCTTGATTCGTTAGGATGTCATCTTTTAGAGATATATTGAGTAAAGGAATCCTAAAAGTTCAGTAAACCATGCATAAGTGTTTTTGATATAGATTGGGGAAAATTAATCACTAATGGTGTAGTTATTAATACTCCGGCTGAAAAATAAATTGAAATATGTCTTCGCTTTTTCCACCCATTCTCTATGATTGAAAATGAACTAAATGCCTAGTCCATTGACTAAGGTTGCTACCAATGAAAAGATCGCAATCCGAACTAAGATGTTTTCGAATTCCAGGATAAAGATCACCTGATTTTGAGTTTGATCCAGCTCGAACGAGTGTTCGTTATATGACAGAGTTATATTTAAAAAAGTTTCCTTCCTTTAATAGGGAGAATCACCTTCCCCTCACCTCACAGAAGTGAGAAGTCAAATAATTGGATAGTAAGAATAAATAAAACAAATCTTGAAAGCCCTTAATCCTATTATTGCTTAAAAATTAGCCTATTTTTAAGATCCTATCTTAATGAATTTTTTCTAGACCTTTTAAACTCTAAAGTAACCACATACTTACGATATAGACAAATACAGAATTTTTTGTTCTTTCCTTCCCCCTTCTTTTCATAAGCAGATACTTAGTTCATCTATTAGGAATGA
>CAYTEI010000071.1:0-5582 GCA_964436705.1 uncultured Thermococci archaeon | reverse complement strand
GTTTATCGTATAGTCGTTAAATTTTAAATAATTGAAAAAACATTCATAAGGGGGAGAACAGATGTCAGATAATAAATATGAACCTGTAGAATCTCCAGATTCAACGACCATATTCCCTTATCACGATCTAACAATCCCAACAACCTCAGACATATATAAAGCATCAAAGATCGTGAACCAATATCTACCAAATACACCACTAGTACGGAGCGAATTCTTATCAGAGAAACTAAACGCAGATGTTTACTTGAAAAGAGAGGATACATTACCAACAGGAGCTTTTAAAGTAAGAGGAGGTTTAAATCTTGCATACAATCTTAAAGACGAATTCAAAGAAAAAGGAATGATATCTGCAAGCACAGGAAATCATGGACAATCAATAGCCTATGCCGGAAGAGAATTCAACATACCAGTAATTATAGGAGTTCCTGAAGATGCAAATCCAAAGAAAATTGAAGCAATGGAAAGACTAGGCGCTAAAGTTGAAAAACATGGGGAGGACTACGATGAAGCCAGAGAATGGGTAGAACAACAAGCCATAGACAAAGGATATAGATACGTACACTCAGCCAATGAACCAAAACTAATTTCCGGAGTAGCTACAGCCGGAGTTGAAGTTTTAGAAGATCTGCCAGAGGTCGATGTAGTGATTAACCCAATTGGAGGAGGAAGCAGCGCTTCTGGATACTGCTTAACAGTAGGTAAACTGGATGAAGCCGAAGTCATAGGAGTACAATCTGAAGAAGCAGATGCAATGTATAAAGCATGGGCTGAAAACCATCTCAAACCACAAAAACAAGAAAACACCTTTGCAGAAGGAATAGCAACAAGAGTTCCATTCGCATTAACAATGAAGATCCTAAGAAAACACCTTAAAGACTTTAAATTAGTAGATGATAAATCTTTGAAACAAGCCTTAAATTATTTAATTACCGAAGATCATGTTCTCGCCGAAGGAGCTGCAGCCGCACCCGTAGCCGCAGCTCTAAAATTAAAAGATTACTTATACGGCAAAAAAGTAGTACTTTCCATAACCGGCGGTAACCTTTCGAATAAAAAACTAAAAAACATTATAAAAAAGAAATAATTCTTAAATACAAAGAAAACATAAGTCCTATGGAGGAATATGAATGAAAAGAAGAAAGATCTCTACAGATAAAGCCCCAAAACCAGTTGCACCTTACAGTCAAGCAATTAAGATTGATAATGCAGATTCAATCGTGTTCGTATCCGGACAGGTCTCCATAGACCCTAACTCCGGTGAAGCCATTGAAGGAAACATAAAGGAACAAACCAGAAGATGCATCGAAAATATCAAAGGAATCGTTCAAGATAGTGGAGGAAAACTTGAAGACATAACCAAAGTCACAGTATATTTAAAGGATATCGAAAAATTTGAAGAAATGAACGAAGTTTATGAAGAATACTTTGGAGATTCAGAACCTGCAAGAGCAGCCGTCGAAGTCTCAGATCTTGCCGCAGATTTCGAAATAGAAATAGAAGCCATAGCAACCCTCTAAAACTGATCAATTATTAAAAAAATAAATATTTCCAAAATTCTATTCTTCCTTTATCTAACTCAACAAATATAGAGCCAAAACTTATACATAGAAAGTTAGTTGATAGTGCTGTGTGGAAGGCTAATTTATGTATTAAGAGAAATCTCCTCACCAAAATTAATGATCCTGATCGGGTCCTGAGTTTCCATCTCTTCTCCGATCCTGTCCGTGAAGACCATTCCCTTAACCTGATTTGATTCTAAAATGTTTTCCTGATTTTCTAGGTATTGATTTTCCTTTTTTACTAGTGCCATGTATTCTAGTAATTCTTTTAAACCTCTTAGGGCGTATTCTTGGTCTCTTGTGTACTTGACTTCTCCTATGAAGAGTTCTTTTAATTTGTTTGTTTTTTTGTTGTATTTTTCTAGTAGTATATCTGGTCTTCCTCCCCAGAGATCATCACTGCCCTTAGTACCTACTATATTCTTCCTTAATTCATTCCATTTTGATGCGATCTCTTTCTGCCTGTAGAGGTAACCATCTTCATTGATCTTAGTTCTTTCATTGAGTTCTTCTCGGAATTTTATTGATTGGCTTCCGGTTGAGTCATGATAGATCCTGTACTTATGTTTTGAGTCTTCCCATTCCGCTACTATATTGTTTTTGGGTTCTATGATGTTGAATTTAGGGTTTTCATAGTTCTTAATGATCTTAATTACCCAATACAACTCGAATAATACATCTGTTTTATCTGGTTTGATGAAGGTGTTTTTGAGGAGTTCTTTAGCTTCGCTTGGTTCTATGTCGTATTTCATTAGTTTTCTGTATTTTTCTAGTAGTTGGGCGGCTTCTTTATACAGTTGGGATCTTGATTTCTTCACCGAGTTAATCATTCTATCCGTTACATTGGCTCCATCAGTATCGATCCTATTAAGATACACATTCCCATGGAAGATCTTCTCCAAAGTATTTCTTAGATTATCTTCCTCTTCAGTCCAATCCTTTAGCCAGGCGTATTCACTTGGAGTTTCGAGGGCTGGTTAAGATCTTCAAAAATGGTTTTATGAATCACGGAAAGTAATTGTTTTAGAACAAGATTTTCCTGGATGTTATAGTTCTTCTTTGTTTGGCTGCAGGCGAATAGGGTTTGATTTTTGGGGTTAGTTTTGTATCTTTCCTTTATTGTTTCCTGCCAATCGATCCTACCACGAACCTCACCCTCTAATTTACGAGTACTCTTAGTTACAGTAGTCTTAATTCTCCTAACTCTCTCCGGCAACTCCTGAACAAAATCAATAACACCAACCTCGCCATCATCACTTTCTGTTAGCACAAAATGGATTATTAGTAGTCGCTATATGTCTTCTCCGTTTAGGTTAGGATCAATAGGTTTTGAAAAAGAATGAAAATCAACAGCACTATTTTGAAGATAATTAATAAAGTCTTCACCTATCTCATCCAGGATCTTTTCTTCGGTGGCCTTCATTTTCCTCACTCTTACTCGAATTTTTCTCTAGAGATCTGGAAGTAATCAGAAGCAGCATTCTTCAACTCATTAATACCCTCCTCATCCATGAATTCCTTGGTCTGTAATTTTTCATTGATAAGTTCGGCTATTTCGTTATCTATGAGTCCTTCGAACTGTGGGAATACGTACATAATAATGGCGGAAGCTAGCTCACCATCCGTAGAGATAAGATGTTTATAAATATCCTCAATAATAGCAGGACCAATCCTCCGATACTCATTAATCGTTTTCCAAGTTTCAACTATTTCCTCCAAGTATTCATAGTTATTGATTCCCCACGTATCTAAATAATTACGGATGAGATCCTTATCTATATCTTTGTTTTCAGGGACTGGTACAGGTATGAACGCAAATCTCCTCATAAAAGCATAACTCATCTCATAGAGAGAAGATTTATCAAGAGTATTCATCGTAGCAACCATTCTCCAATCCCTAGGAATAACAAACTCATAATCATTAGGCTCAATCTCTTTCTCACCATCTTCTTGAGGCCTAACAACAACATTCCTACCACTATCCACCTTGAAGCTAAGTGTGATCTTATCTCCAGTCAATGCAGAGAATAGGGAGCCAAACGCCTTATCAATATCAGCCCTATTAATCTCATCCAAAATAAGCCACTGGTTCTTTGGTTCTTTGGTTTTACGATCCTTGAAACAATCAAGGAAAACTCCACTCGTAAAGCTTAGTTCCTGATCCTTCTCCGGCTTATACCCACCAATCGTATCAAACGTAGACCAATCACTATTCGCCGTAACCATCTTATACTCACCAGAAAACGTTCCACAAACCTCCTTAGCCAACTTAGACTTACCAGAACCAGGAGGACCACTAAAAATAACATACTTACCATTTTTTAATGCTGAATTGGTTTGTCTAATAATTCTTTTTTCCTCTTTCTTGGGGAAGTAAAGACTATCTATTGACATATCTTTGTTATCGAAGTCTATTGAGGGGATTGATTCTGGTTTTAGTTCTTCTTTTTCCAGAGATAGTATCTCTTCGTATTCTTTCTGGTTTAATGAAAATAAAGATCCTCTTGCGTTATTTTGAACTGGATCACTTTGTTTTAGTTCCTTAATATCAGAAATTTCGTCCCAAGAGATCGGTTCAACTCTTCTAACAAATTCTATTGATATGCCTTCTACTGGTTCTTCGGATCTTTCGGGACTTTCCGTATGCAAGCCCTCTGTGATCTTACCCAAACCTACAACGTTCTTTTTTGGAGAAGATTCATAGAAAATTACTTTGTCTCCAGGGTTTGCTCTTTCAAAGGCTGAGGATATTCTCTTCTTATTTCCTTTCTTATTATATGACGAGTAGAATACTTCTCCACCATCTTCTATTTCAGAAACTTTCCAGATCTTAGGGTTTGCAGTAACCCAGAAATAATTCTTTTTAGTTTCAAGTTCTTTTACTTTGTTGAAGTCTTTTTCCGATAATTCTATCACTGTCTTCCCTACCAAATCACGTTCCCCGACTTTAATTGACGGATCCTGTTCTATTTTGCTTTTTGGAATTGGTTCATCATATTTTTTAATAATCTCCATATCTATTTTGTTATCCTTTTTTGATTCACGAGCTTCTAGGATACACCAAACCCCTTTATTTCTTGCAGAATGATATCCAATTATTTTGTCTCCCTCCTTAATACTGTTAATTAAAGAAACCTTTCTTTTCTTGGAACCAACTCTTTCTCCTGTCTGATTTATTGTGTGAAATTCTACTGTTTCTCCTTCTTCTTTGTCTGGGAAGCTTATTTCATCTGGTTTAGAAGTTAACCAATAATAATTAGTTGTTTTAAGTTCTAGTATTTCTTTTAGTTCTTCTATTGTTCTATTGTCTTCGTACTTTACTATAGTTGCTCGATGATCGATTGGTGTTATTGAATCGGATCCACTCATTAATATTCCATCTTCGGGTATAGAGTAGGTTTCATTATCTATCCATTTAACATTCCTAATATAATTATAGTCTGCATTTGGGTTTACTTCTTTATTGTAGATAGGGGTTCCTTTAATTATTCCTAATCCGAGGATTTCTTTATGTCCATAAGCTACTACTAGATCTCCTTCTTTCATTTGATCCCGAAAATATTTGAACTGATTCTTTACGTACTCTCCTTTGTGACCGATTTCATTAGTATCCTCTTTGATCTGTTCTAAGGGTTTTTCTAATTGATTACCGGGAACATGGCTAAATCCTAGAGCAATGATTCCCTTATTTACCCATTTATCCCATTGATCAGCACTGCTACCTGGTGAAATTTTCCAAAAATAGCCTTTATCAAAAGACTTCAAAACATCATTAAGATCTTTAGGATAACAATAATTTTTAATTGAATTATAAGTACTTTTGTCTATTTTCTTGAGGGTTCCTCTTATTTTTTCGTCTTCTGTAAGTAAATTACTTTCTTTGACTTCATTTAATGTTATTAATTTTTCTTTATTAGTTTTTTCTAAATCTTTTGTATGTTTTAATGATATCCCCTCAACAGGTTTTTCATATCCTTCAGCTGGCTCTTCATGGAATCCTTCTGTTATCTCCCCCCATCC
>CAYTEI010000070.1:2449-8409 GCA_964436705.1 uncultured Thermococci archaeon | reverse complement strand
CTTGAATCTGTATTTTGCCCTCACCTAATTTTTCTTCTTCACTAATTTCCTTTTCATTGGAATTATCATCAATTGCTGCTTTGAAGAAGGAACAATTTAATGTGATTTTATCTTCAACTACCTTAAAATCTTTCTTGTCATTGAAATTTAAAGCGATCTTATATTCAGTTTTTTCTTTTTTTATTGCGATATTATTATCTTCTAATAAAACTAAAGGATCTGTACTTTTTTCTATTATCTTTAGCTCTAGATTTTCATCTGAGCCAATCTTTATGTTGGTAATATATTCTGGCCCACCATGTATCGAGATAGCATTATCGATTCCATGATCCACTAAATCTCTTAGGAATTCAAAAATCTCCACAAAGTTGGACTTTCCAGAAGCATTTTCACCAATTAGGGCTGTAAAGTTTTCTAACGCTAATAGTCATGAACAAGTAAATTGTGTATTTTAAATTTTAATAACTTATGTTAATTTAGATTAATAAATATCGGAGAGTAAAAACTATCCTTTTGAATCTCAATCTATTATCCATTTACCTATGAAATCTATCACTATTAATCCAATTATTCCTACTACGAAGGCTTTTACTTAATTAGTATTCATTATCCAGTTAATTATTGTTATCAAGATTATTTGGGTTATAATCTATGTTTGAGAGAACTTTCACGTGAAAAGATCTGAATTCATCTTGATTAGATTCTAAAACTCGAATACTCTATAACAGGAAAGCCTAGTATTCTAACAGACATAAAACCTCCAAGCATTGCTACTTCTTCATGCTCTTCCTGATCTAGAATAGCTGACAGAGTTTCATATGGATCTTTTTTGTTTTAATTTTCTTGCTTTACGCTTTTTCTTATTTATTTTCTCCTCGAATTCTGTCCATTCTTAGATTATATTTTCGATTATTTTTCTGGTTAGATGGGTTTGTCCGTAAATTTTATAAGGGGGTTGTAGATACTTTAAGTATTGGATAGTATGAGCTGGGATGGGGTTTTCGAGCGGTTCGAGGGATTGTTTAGTGTGGTTGAAGTGGTTAGTCCTGGTACTATTCTTGTGGTTCTTCTTCCTATTATTCTTATTCTGATTAGATAGTTTTCTGATGGAGTTGCCTGCCAGGTGGCTCTTGAGGTACATTATTTTTTATATATTAGATACTGAGATATTTGTTTGCAGAATTAGGTTTTGAGGTGATATACTTGTTTAATAAGAAATTTGGAGCTTTATTTATGATCATGCTCTTTTTGAGTGTGTCTGCTTCCGTATCTTCGCCGGTGTTGGCGAAGGATACTGGGGCTAAGGATCAGGTTGATCCCCTTGAGGATCGGATGTGTACTATGGTTGGTGCTGGAACTGGTGCGACGGTGAATGGTTCGACTATAATTGCTCAATCTGCGGATGCTGGGATTTGTGATCCTACATATAATTATAGACCGTCTGAGGAACATGAACCTGGTGATAAAAGGGTTCTTCGGGTAGTTCCTCAATTATCGAATGGTAGATCTCAGGATACGGTTATTGAACCAAGTAATTACTCTATTCCTGAGGTTTCGAGAACTTACTCCTACTTTGAAGGTGTATTTGGCCATATGAATGAAAAAGCAGTATCGATTGCAGAATCAACCCGTGGCTCCGTTCCAATAGTGCAGAATGAGGAAGCTTTGCTTGGGATAACTGAGTTGTCTATGCTTGCAATGGAGAGAAGTGATACTGCTAGAGAAGCGATCAGGATAATGGGGAGAGTAGCTGAGAATTATGGATTTAAAGGAGCATTTGGAGGAGAATGCCTGTTAGTCTCGGATTCTGAAGAGGTATGGTTATTTGAAATTGTAGGACCAGGCCCTAAATGGGATCCTAATCCAGAAACAGGAATAGATCCTGACAGACTAGGAGCAGCTTGGGCCGCTAAAAAAGTACCTGACGATGAAGTAGTAGTAATGCCTAACCTCCCAAGAATAGGAAAAGTAAATCCTGATAAACCTGGAGTTATGGCATCAAAAAACATCAAATCTTTAGCAAAAGAACTTGATCTATGGGATCCGAAGAATGGAACCTTCAAAATGTATGAAGCCTACAGTAATGCAAAAGCAACCCCAAGGCTATGGGTCACTTACCATGCTTTAGCCCCTAATAAATTCCCAGAATACTCTGAGGATCTATCAGATTACCCATTTTCCTTCGAACCAGAAAATAAAGTCTCCGTAAGAGACGTAATGGATCTATACCGAAACAATGGACAAGGAACACAATTTGATAACACTGAAGGCCTTGCAGCTGGCCCTTGGAAAAACCCGTTCCACAGAGGAAGTAACCGACTAGTTCCATACATGGGATGCGAATACACAGTAATAAATCAAATCAGAGACGGATTACCAGATCCAATAGCAGGAATATCCTGGTTCGCACCAGACAATGCAGACTCAAGCACATTCGTACCATTCTACAGCGGGATGAACAAATTACCAAAAGAATACAGTACAGGAAACCACCATAACTTCACTAGAAAATCAGCATGGTGGGCACACAACTTCGTAGGGAACTGGGCAACACTAAATTGGGCAAACATGAAAAACGAAATAAAAGAACTACAGAACAAACAAGAAAAAGCCGAAATCAGTGAAATAAACGAAGTAGATCAAAAAGCAATGTACTACTACCGACAACTAGGTCCAAACCATGCTAAGAGATACTTAACCCATTACAGCTCTCAGAATGCTAAAGAAGTAGTCTCCGAATGGTGGAATCTCGCCGACGAATTAATGGCTAATTATGATGACAATGCTATCGGAATACCATGCGGCGGATGGTGCTTCCCTGAAATAGAGAACGAAGCATGGAAAACCATCGTAAATGGAGAAATGGAGCCAAACCCAAAAAAAGTTCTAAAACCAATATCAGAAAACCTAGTAAAAGCCTACGAAGCCAATAACCAAAAATCAATGTATAAACCAGAAACCAATAAGAACACACTCGGTAATATGGAGACCGGAAAAGCATATGTAGTAGTAGTGGACTCCAATTGCACTTTGGAATATGGAACCCACAGCTGGAACCTAGAAGAAGGCAAAAACTATATCGGATGGGTAGGCTGGTAACTAATTTAAAACATTTCAAAATCTTTTCTTCTTTTCATCTTTTTTCTCTTCTTCAATTTTGAAGAGTCCCTTTCTATCTCATTGGTCACTAGAAGAGCCATCCCTTTAGATCCTTATTCTCCCCAATATTTTCTACAGTTAGGATTTCATTAAGAGCTTCACTAATTTGGAGGAAATTAATTATTCATTCCGGTTTTTTTAATTCTGCTGAATTTTTTAGTTATTTATTTGTTGATCTTCTTAATTTTCGAATTGTCTGCAAAGGATTTTATATTCAGTGTTCTTGATTTTTTATGGGTGTAAAATTGGTTGAGGGTTTTGAGGTTGGTGAAGATTTTGCCTTTAGATTAGATGAGGAGGATTCCTTGTCTAGTTTTAGGGAGAGGTTCTATATCCCTGAAGATGTTATTTATATGGATGGAAACTCTCTTGGATTGTGTTCTGAGGAAGCTGAAAGATCTGTTGAAACCGTTTTGGATGAATGGAAGGAGAGAGGGATTGATGGTTGGATGGGTGCTGATCCTCCTTGGTTTCATTTTGGAGAGGAGTTAGGCAGTAAATGTGCAGATCTTGTTGGTGCTAAAGAAAATGAAGTGGTTCTCACTGGTTCTACTACTGTTAATATTCATCAATTGATAAGTACTTTTTATGATCCAGTAGGAGATAGGACTAAGATTTTGGCGGATGAGCTGAATTTTCCGTCTGACATATACGCACTTAAGAGCCAGATAAAGTTAAGAGGTTTAGATCCTGAAGAAAGCTTAGTTCTAGTCTCTGGAGAAGACGGTGTCTTGGATGAGGAGGAAATTGTTGATTTGATGGGGGATGATGTTGCACTTGTTTTTCTACCTTCAGTACTGTATCGTAGCGGTCAATTATTAGATATGGAGTATTTGACTGAGAAAGCACATGAAAGGGATATTCTTGTTGGATTTGATTGTGCTCATTCTGTTGGAGTTGTCCCTCATAGATTTGATGAGTGGGGAGTTGATTTTGCAACTTGGTGCGGATATAAATATCTTAATGGAGGTCCTGGGTGCTCTGCTTTCATATACATAAATGAAGAACACTTCGATAAAGATCCTGGTTTAGCCGGTTGGTGGGGATATCAAAAAGACAAACAATTCGATATGAACATTGAATTTAGATCTTCGAATAATGCTGGTGGTTGGCAAATATCGACTCCAAACATCCTAGGATCAGCATCTCTGAGTGGTTCCCTAGACGTCATTAAGGAAGCAGGAATACAGAAAATCCGGAAAAAATCCCTGAAACTAACTAAATACCTAATGTTTTTAATCAATGAAAAGTCAAGTGAAGAACCATATAATTTCTCCTTTGGCAATCCTAGGGAAGATGATAAGAGAGGAGGACATGTATCGATTCAAAGAAAGGAAGAAGCCTATAGAATAAATGAAGCCCTGAAAGATAGAGGAGTAATACCTGACTTCCGACCTCCGAACGTAATAAGAGTAGCACCAATACCACTATACAATACTTACCACGAGGTCTGGAAAGTCACCGAACACCTAAAAGAAATAATAGACAACAAGGAATACAAAAAATTCTCAAAACAAAGAGAAAAAGTATCATAAATTCTATTAAAAACTTTTTCATTTATTTTATCGATTTAAGCGCCTAAATATTTATTAAAAAAAGAAATAATTTTAATTTTCTTCTTTTTCGCTGGTTTGGGGTTCTTGTTTATTGGTTTTGTACATTGTGATCCCGTATTTAGCTATCCGACCTGATATACTCCCCATTACCCAAAGCAGTATTCCTGCTACTATGTAGCTCATTATTTTGACGATTGGCCCTATTACCTGACTTGCTTCTCCTGACATTTCAGGTATTAGCACTTGAAATCCGGTTAGGGTTTCTGGATTTGTGAAAACGCTATATGCTGTGTAAAATGTGAATAGTAATAGAATTATTCCTATTAAGAAGACTCCGAGACCAGTTCCTAGACTAATTTTTTTCTTATCCAAATTATTACCTCAATACTTCTATATCCGTATTAGTTTTGATAAGAGTTTTGGGTCTAAGTTTGCTAGGGTTTAGTGAGGAATTAATGTGAAATTTAATGAAGATGTCCATTTCGTAAAAATATTAGATGGAGAATAAGATTCAGAAAAAATACTAATTATAATTAAATCTCTGTCTCCCTTTGCAATTGATCAGCTAGTTTTTAAGAGATAAGAAAAGAGAAGAATTAAGATATGGAGAATATTCTTTCTTCTAGGTGTTCTAATGCTTTTTCTTCTTTTTGTGGATCTACGTCTCTTTTACTGTCTTGCATTAGGAAGGCCATTATGGCTTTATGGGCGTGTTGCCTGTTTTCTGCTTGATCATAGACTACTGAGTATGGGGCGTCTATTACTTCGTCGACTACTTCTCTTCCTCTTGAGGCTGGTAGACAGTGCATGAATTTTGCATTATCTTTAGCGTTTTTCATCATTTCTGGGTTTACTTGGTATGGTTTCATGGCTTTTTTTCTTTCTTCTGCTTCGTCTTCTTCAGTTACCCACCACCATAAATCGGTGTATACGAATTCGCTTGTTTTTACGGCTTTTTCTGGGTCTCGTATGAATTCAATGTTTGAATCATTTTTCTTAGCATTTTCTTTTGCGGCTTCTTGTATAAAGTCATCAACTATGTATCCTTCAGGGTTAGCTACGGAAACATCGAATCCTAGCTTGCTACTTATTAATACCAAAGAGTTACATACATTAGTTGCATCTCCTAGGAAGGATACTTTTACGTTTTCTGGGTCCTCAGTGTGTTCTAGTATTGTCATTGCATCGGCTATTGCCTGGGTTGGGTGATAGTGTTCGGTTAATCCGTTTATGATCGGTATAGTG
>CAYTEI010000070.1:0-2346 GCA_964436705.1 uncultured Thermococci archaeon | reverse complement strand
CGAAATCTATTAGTTCTTCAAGTTCTTCTCGGCTATAATCTTGGACCGTTAAGAGGTCCCTATTTTCAAAATTTCTCATTTTATTTCCTCCTGAGTTTGATTTGATGAACGTACTATAGCTTGGCTCATACAATGAGGTCCTCCATATCCGCCAGTTAATTCTTTAAAATCTAACATTTCTGTTTGGACCCCATGGTCGTTTAATTTATTTTCAAATTTTTCACCAGCTTGCTTTACCCCAATTAAATGTTTTTCTTCCACTAACAGAAAGTTAGGTGCGTAATTCTCTTGTTGTTCCTTGCTAATCTTTAATACTTCTATATCTTTTTGATTTAGATAAGTTAGTAGACCTACTGTTCTGTCTTTTTGATATTCGAAATCTTCTTTGGAATCTACTGGTTGATAAACATCTACCTCGGGCTCTGTATCTGATTCAAATCTATCTTCACATAATAACGCTAGGTCTCTTGAAAGCAATCCGAAATAGGTATCTAAGTGCATTTCATCCATTTGAGACCTTTGATCCTTCACGACAGCTACTTCAACGCGTCCATAGACTTTATTCTCGAGTAGTTGGTTTACTCCTTCTTCATTTGATAGTAAACCTTGTCCTTGGAAGACGAAATCTCCAGCAGGCATAAAATCTCCGCCTTCTAATGTTCCTGGATCTTTTACTTGGTATACTGGCTCTATTCCGAGTTGTTTTAAACCGAATAGAACATTATCTCTTTCCACTTTTCTGACATCTAGTTTTGGATTTCCAATCACGATCCCTTTCTTAGTTGTTATCAACGGATCTCTCATGAAATATTGATTGTTAGCTGGTTCAACTTCGAAGTCTGATATGAATTTGCTAGTCGGATCTAAGGCGTTTTCATTATAATTTATTTTAACTTCGGGACGTAGAAGCACTATATTGACTAAGTCTTCTGGATGAAAGTTTTTAATCGTTTTTTTAAAGTTCTCTTTTAAAATTTTTTTGTCTGAGCTGGATATCTCATCTGAAAAGTTATAACTGAGGCTTTCTTTAGCTCTCTCCCTTAATCTATCAAGATTATTGGATTCAATAATGCTTTCAGATTTATCGATAGTTCCATGCATCATTGCTTCTCTTAAATCGATGGTCTTCACATTATTTTTTTCTAAGTGCTCTCTATAATTTTGATGTTCTTTTATTGCTTTTTTCAGACTAAAAGGACGAATAAAATTAGCTGAATTTGTCTCTAAAACTCCAAATAATGTTTCAAACCTAGGCTGACTAAGTAAGACCACTTCAGCATTGTTCCACTCAGTGGGTTGTGTAGGTTCGATAGTGGATGAGATATTCTTTTTTATTCTGCTTTCATGACTTTTCTCTACTTTAAGATTCATATTATCACCTTAAAATTAATATCAGAGAAAAAAAAGTAAAAAAATCAACTATTTCTCTTATGTAAATAGACTCCAACTAGTATAGTTCCTAAAGTACCTATTATCAACTGTGCTTCATATCTTAGAACATGCGTTGTATCTGCTGGAGGTTTGAAGAAGAAAATACATGCTATTAATATGAAGATTTCCCCAAGTATTGCTGAAATCCACAATCCAAGTTTTCCACCAGGAACTTTGAATGATCGTTCTTTGTCTTTGTATCTCCTTCTAAGAATGATCGCTGACGGGAACAGGAATAGGTAGGGTATTAGGAACACTATAGAGGAAAGCGCGAATATCGCCCAAAATACGTTTTCTACTGGACCCATAGCGTAATAATTTCCAGCTATTAGGAGAGTGCTTATTATACCCATTATGTAATATGCATAGTCTGGTGTATCGTATTTTGGATGTCTATGACCTAAGATGGATGGTACTTTGTCATCAAGCCCTGTTTCGGAAATAACTCTGTTACCTCCCATGCTCCAGGAGACCATATTTGCTATGAATGTGTATAGTACTAGTCCTCCTAATACATAATATAGCCACATGAAGTTAGGTCCGAGAACGTTCTTTATCATTATTTTTAAGGAGTCTACTACTCCTGAAACGACGCTTATTTCTCCTAAAGGGACAGCGGATAATATTCCGAAAGTACCTAATAAGTATGTCCCGGCTATAAGTAAACCACTGATAAATATAGCTTTTGGAACGTTTTTCTCTGGATTTTGCATTTCGCTAGATGCTGAGCTCATTAATTCAAACCCCATGTAATTGTATACTATTACTGGGACGAACGCTATTGTTGATGACCATGTAATTTTGAAGTTTTCTAATGCAAAAGAATTTACTGTACCATGGTTTAAAGCATATGATATTCCTAGAAACCCTAATATCAACATTATACCGATTTTAATGACTCCTCCTACTTTAGGT
>CAYTEI010000069.1:0-9319 GCA_964436705.1 uncultured Thermococci archaeon | reverse complement strand
CATCCAGAATAAGCATTCCATCTTGAGCAGTTTCAAATAATCTTCTATATCTTTCCTCACTTTTACTTAATTCTTCTTCTGTTTTAGTATGTTTTAATTCCTTTACAGTGGCTTGAGAGAGATTTTTAAAGACTGATTTCGTTTCTTCACTTTTATTAATGTATCTTTCTGCACCAATATCGAGAGCTTTCAGCTTAACTTCTTCGGGAATCTCATCTGTAAATAAGATAAATGGTATAGGTTGTTCTAATCTTTTTACTTTTTTTAATAATTTTATACTATTTATTTGGGGTGTATTGTGAGTTGAAATGATAATATCTTTGTCAGAAATGTTTGAAAGTGCCTGTTTTTCTGAGTTGGCAGTTTCAATTTTAAATTTGTATTCATACTCTTTTAAGACGCTTCTTAATCTATCTACATCATCAGGATCATCGCTTACGTAAAGTAAATTTATTTTTTCGTCTTCTAAATTCTTCATATTCATTCTCTTTTACCTTTATCCCAAATTTTAGTATTAAGAAACCATTAAACAGTTTTAAGGCTTGAAAAACTTATGAAGAGGGATTTATTCGTTAAGTTTGTATTCTTTTACCATTGATGTTAGATCTGAGGCTAGTGCTGATAGTTGTTCTGCTGCGCTTGTAAGTGATTCTACTGATGTGTCTTGTTCTTCTGCCGCTGCTGCAGTTTGTTCAGTTTCCTTTACATTGTCTACTGCTATTCCACGTACGTCATCTACTTCGTGTGCTGCTTCCTGCATGGCTTCCGCTAGATCTCCCACGGCTTTTGATATTTCTTTTACTGCACTTGATACTGAGTCGATTGAGTCGTCTATTCCTTTCATTTTTTCTAAATTGCCTTCTGATAGCTTGTCCACTTTTCGGGCTTTTTCATCGACTTCACCTATTTCTTTTACTACTGCGGAAGTATAATTTAGATTTTCTTCTATTACTTTTCGTATGCTTTCGGTCTCTTTTTGTGTTTCTTCTGCTAGGTTTTTGACTTCGTCGGCTACTACTGCGAATCCTTTTCCGTGTTCTCCGGCTCTTGCCGCTTCTATTGATGCATTTAGTGCTAGTAGGTTGGTTTGTTCTGCGATTTCTGAGATGGTTCCCACTATTCCTTCGATTTGTTCTGAGTGTTCTTCTAATTTACTAGCTTTTTCATCAGTTTCTTTTAGGGTTTCTCTTAATGTGTTTATCATTTCAGAGATCTCAGTTGATTGGTTTTTAGCTTCATTCACGTCCTTAGAAACTTTTTCCGCCTGATCAGCTATTTCTTCAGCTTGTGCTGAACTCTCTTCAGTATTTGCTGTAGAATCTTCAATTTTACTTGCTACCTGATCCGTCATTTCACTTTGTTTTGCCGAACCTTTAGATATTTCTTGTATCGATTCGGAGATCTCCGTGGAAGCAGAGTTCATCTCCTCAGCAGTAGCGGCAATACTTTCAGAAGCTTCATTTACTTCTTTTGCTGAATTCCTAATTTCTATCATATCCTCTCTTATCTTTTTTACAACATGGTTTAAGGACTTCACTATCTCTAAGTGATCACCTTCAAGACCAGTTTTATCCAGGTTAATATTTAGATTTCCGTTAGATAGCTTTTCAGTAACTTCTTTGACTTGGTTAACTGTGTTTTTTATATCTGTTATATCACTGAAGCTTTCTGCAATAGCAATTAATTCACCATTTTCATCGTTTATAGGTCCAGAAGTTAACTTAGTATTGAATTTATCTCCATCTCTAGTAGTTTTCTCTATTTCTACCTCTATTTTCTCTTTGTCATGATCCCTTATTTGTTTGAGAGTACAGTTCTTAGTGTTACAAACTGAACCAGACATTTGTTCATAGCATTTTATCCCATCTTTAATTTCTTCATCTGTAACGCCAGTCCATTCCTCCATTTTCTTATTTTGGTAAACAACGTTGAAATCCTTATCTATTACTCTCATTGCAGTACCTGATATATCAATCAGTTTATCTAACCTATTTTCTACTTCCCTACGGGTTTTTAGAATATTTGTTTGATTAGATTCTTCCTTATCTGATTCTTTTTTTTCAGATTGTAAACCTAATTTTTGGAGAAGCCCACACAATTTCAATCACTCACCTTCATATTAATAAAAAATAAAGGAAATAAATACTTTTTGTACAACGAAAATTATTCGGTTTTATATAAATCAACGATATCTGATAGTTTGTCAGCAAGCTTAGCAAGGTTTTGTGCAGTTTCTGACAGATCCTGTATAGAAACTGATTGCTCCTCTGCCGCTGCTGCCGATGATTCTGTCTCGGACTCAATATCTCCCGCTACATCTTCGATGTCTTCCACCTCAACGGCGGCTTCCTGCATTGCTTTAGACAAACTACTAATTGCCTGCGAGATCTCTTGAATAGATCCGGTTACTGAGCTAACTGATTCATTTATCTCATCAAAGGAAGTTGCGTTACTCTTCGCTACTTCACCTGCTTCTTTTACCTTATCGTCGACTTGATCAATTGATTCCACAACTTCAGTGGTAGTTTCTTGGGTTTCCTCGATGATTTTTTCTATTCTTATAGCCTCTTCTTTTGTTTCTTCTGCAAGATCTTTAACCTCATCAGCCACGACTGCGAATCCTTTCCCGTGTTCTCCGGCTCTAGCAGCTTCTACTGATGCGTTCAATGCTAACATGTTAGTTTGTTCTGCGATCTGTGTGATAGTTTCTACTACTTGCCCTATCTTTTCTGATTGTTCATCAAGGGTGTTTGCTTTTCTAGTGGTTTCCTCAAGTATTTTTTCTGCTTTTTCAATTTCATCAGAAGCTTTCTCAGCTTCTCTTAGAGCTTCGTCTGTTTCAGAAGTAACTTCTTCAGCGGCAGCAGATATATCTTCTGCTTCAGCAGCACTTTCCTCACTATTAGCAGAACCATCTTCTATGTGGCCCTTGAGGTTTTTAACATCATTAAACTGGTTGGATGCTCCTTCCGAGACGTTTTGAACAGTCTTAGCTAATTCATCTGCAGTTGAATCTAGTTCTTCGGCTGAAGAGGCAATTGATTCGGATTCATTACTTAGTTCATTTACAGATTCTTTTACGTCTTTTATATTTTCGTTAAGGGTTTGTATTGCTAATTGGAGATCATCAAGGATTACTTTGTATTGGCCTGATAATTCTTCGGTATTAATTTTTTGACTTAGGTTTCCATTACTTAATCCTTCACTTACTTCAGATATTTCCGTTAATGCTTCATTTATTGCCTTGATACTATCGTTTATGGATTGACCTACTTCTTTATATTCTCCCTCGAGTGTTTCTGTGTCCATTCTTTCGTCTAATTCTCCTTTAGAGATTTTTTGGAAAACAGTACTGATCTGGTTAATATATTTTTTTATGTAATTCTGCATGTTTTCATAATTATTTATCATTTCACCAATTTCATCATTTCTGGCTTCAATATTGACTTCCTTGTCAAAGTCACCTTCTTTCATTGATTGCGAGATTTCTTTTAACTTATTGACTGGTCCAGTTATTCGCTTAGTCATAAACAGCCCTAATCCCACTGACAAAAGTAAGGCTACAATTGTAATACCCATAAGATAGATCCTACTTTGGTCTTGAGTCTTTTTTACCTCAGCCATAGCAGTTTCCATATTCTTAACAGCTGTTTCTTCGAACTTATCTGTTTTACTTAGTAGTTCCTGAGAAATTTTATCTATTTCTTCCATCTCGGCAAACATGGTTTCATCAGATTCTATGTGAGTTCCGTAGGCTGAGAAAACTTTACTAGCATTGTTAACGACTTTTTCATGTTCATCTTCAATTGCACCATAATTTTCCCAGTTTTCTATAACCTCTTTTTTTTCTTGGAAATGTGAGATCTCCTCAGAATCTCCGGTGATGATATAATCATTGGCTGCCATTATTTCTTGCCAGACAGTATTAATCTTAGGGGCTGACATTTCATTGTTTAGAAGTGTTTGAATAAATTTTTCTCCACTAGCATCTAGTTTCTCCATTTTTTCATTGCTTAGAGATAGGTTTCCAGTACTGGATCTTTTAGCTGCAAAGGCTTTTTGAGCTTGGTTTACTAAGTCAACGTGGAGTTGCTTAATTTCCTCTAGATCCTGTTTTTGTGAATCTGTTAGCTCATGTTGGGAAAGCCTATTGTACCATTTATTGAAATCTTCACTAGCTGCTAGGAATTCTTCTCTAGCTTCTTCTTCTCCTAATAAATAGGCATGAATAGCGGATAATTCTCTATGAAGTGCGATTTTCATTTCCATAGAAGCATCTGCTATGGGATAGCCCACATCACGGACTTTGTGAGTACTATCACCTACATTATTTACATAATTTATACCTAATCCGCCAGTAATCCCAACTAAAGCTGCTATTATTAAGAAGGCTACTATTAGTTTTTTACCAAGTTTCATTATCTTTTCTCCCTTGTGAATTTAAGCAAATTTTGGAGTTTCATTACTCATTAACCAAGTACAGATTTACCAAAATAATAAAATCTTAATTAGTAAAGACTAGTTATATTTCTTAAAAATAGGTTATTATAATTTAAAAATTTTACCCAAAACACAGATAAAACCGAAATAAACTTGATCACCTTAACAAAAAAAGATATGTCTATAATAATAAATTTAATACTAACAACCTAATAACTGATAAAGAAGGTCTTCAAACCAAGAAAAATATCTAAAAAAATCCTCAAAAGTAAATAAATTTCAAGATTGTCATCAAGAAACATGATCGAGTAGTGACTTCCTCCCCTACCTTACTCATTTAGGTTTGTGAGGAAGGGGCTTTCGGAGTTCTTGGTCTTCATTATCCTACTGCCGTCATACGTTTCAGTCCGGGCAGGCTTATCTGAAGACTTTCCAAAATGGTCGAGGTTCCTGCTTCATCCATGGAACTTGTACTACAAACGAAAGGACTCCACACTAATGGTGGGCTTTCGGGTGCTACTATTACAGTAGCACAGAGGTTCCAGTGTCCCATCTCTTGTCTCCGCTATGGAGATTCAAACAGGTATTACAGGCGTAACTTCGGCCGTGCCCCTGCTTACTAACTAGTATAAGATCTTAGAACTTATAAGTATTCCGATTCAGCCCCTCTTTTGTTCAAACTTTTTTGAAAAGTTTGTGAGGGAGGGGACTCCTCGGTTATAAGTTAAAGAAAAGATAAGGGAAACTGGGCAAAACTTAATAAAGATCTAAGTATCCACTATTTATTTAATATTTTTTATGTCTTCATTAAATGGATTTCAAATTTTGCTCCACCGATTTCAGAGTCTTTAACCCTTATGTCACCATCGTAGATATCTAAGAGCATTTCCACGAGGAACATTCCGAGACCGGTTCCTCTTTCCTTGTCTGTTGTGTATCCTTTCTCAAAGATTTTATTTTTCTCATCATCTGGGATTCCGATACCGTCATCTTCTATAATACAAATAATCTTTTCTTCTGTTTCTTCTTTGGAAATCTTTATTTTCTGGCCTTTGGAATGTTGTATGGCATTTTCAAGTATATTTGAAAATAATTCATTTAGTAGTGGACCAGCTTTTACAATACAACTGTCTTCAGGACAGTTTATATTGATCTTCATTTCTTTTTCGTCTGCAAGTTCTTTCATACTATCCACGGCATCATGTATAGATGATTTAACGTTGAGTTCGTGGGTTTGTTCTTCTTCGGCTTTTCTTAATAAACTGACTTTATTGATAAGATCAATCTCTTTTTTATTACCATTCTTAGCTCTTTTAATATACTTAATTGCTTCTTCTTCTAATTTAAGATCTTCTAATAACTGTAAGTATCCTTGAATTGTTTGAGCCTTATTTCTAACATCATGCCTTAAAAGAGAATGAAGAAGTTCCTGCCTTTCCTTCGCCTTCTTCCTCTCAGTTATATCTAAAACGTACTCTATCATTTGAAAAACTTCATCCTCATCATTCATTATTGGATAACCATGAATCTCATAAAATCTCGAATTATTGTCTTCATCTAAATGCTCATGTTCCATAACAACTGGAGATTTAGCTTCCTTAACCTCTTCTAAAGGACAATCAATCCCTATTTCCTCACATGGCTTACTACTATTATGAGAAAACTCAAAACATTTACTAGATTCCCATTCACCCAGCTTAGAGGCTTCTGAATTAGCCATTTCAATTGAATAGTCATCAGCGTCTACCACCATCAGTGGATTTTTGAAAGCCTCAAAAACATCATTCAAAAATTCATTTTGTCTTTTTATCTCTTCTTTACTATCTCTAAGCTTCTTTTCCATTTCCTTTCTTTCAGTTATATCCTGTATTTGGTGAACAAATTCTTCTATATTACCATCTTCGTCGGTAATTGGATGTGTCCTAATTAAAACATGTTTATCTATGTTAGGTTCATAGAACTCAGATCTTTCAACTTCCCCAGTCCTTAAACTTTTCTCTAGGGGACAAGAATCTATTGGGCTATTCTTATCATGAACCAATTCATAACACTTACTATTCTCTATCTTCATTTTAGAAGAATTTAACAAATTCTCTGCCGAATTATTCGCTAATTTTACATCATGATTTTTATCAAGGATAAAAATAGCATCTTCTAAGGAATTGAAGGTTTCTTCCCACTCTTCTTTCTTTTCCCTAAGCTCTTTCTCCATTTGCCTTTTCTCAGTAACATCAGTCCCCGATGCCAGGACCCCATCAACATTACCATCATCATCAGTGAGTACAGAGTTATGCCACTCAATAACTCTTTCCTCACCATCTTTCGTTAAAACTGGGTTATCATAGTACTCTAAGTTTTTTTCTTCGTTATGAAGCAAACTTTCGTAAACATCTCTTACTTGATCTCTTATTCTTTCCGGGATAAAGTTCTTAAACCATTTTTCATCTCTAATATCTTCCCTATTATATCCTAATACTTCACAGGCCTTCTCATTAATCATTTTAATTTCTTTATTTGGGTCAAGAACTATCATCATCACTTTAGCAGTTTCTAAATAATTTTGAGCTCTATCCCTCTGTTCACGCAGCTTTAACTCCATCTTCTTTCTTTCCGTAACATCCCTTGCAATACTAAGAATAGCCGACTCTCCATGATATTCGATCAATGAAGAATTTATCTCCACAGGGATCTTTTTTCCTTCCTTTGTGATGTGTTTCGATTCAAATACTACATGATCCCCTTCTTTAATTCTTTTCATTCTCTCCGCTACTTTCTCACTATACTCTGGGGCATCTATATCTATAGGTTTCAAAGAAAGCAATTCTTCTTTAGGGTAACCTAGTCTCTGCACTGCTGTTTCATTAACTTCAATGAAATTTCCCTCAAGATCATGGATAAAGACTGCATCTTTTAAGGAGTTAAAAAGAGATTTATATTCTTTTCTTGTTTTTTCAAGTTTCTTTTTTTTCTGTTTTCTTTCTGTGATATCTTGTACACTTCCGATTACCTCTATTGGTTCCCCTTTTTCATTGAAAGTAATGTCGGCTTTCTCATGAACCCACTTCGTTTCATCATTAACAATTATTCTGTGCTCTATATCATAATCTCCGGTTTCAAGAGCTTCATTCCATTTCTTATCAACATAATCTTGGTCTTCAGGATGAATATGTTTTAAAAATTTTTCGTAGGTTATGTGTTCTTCCTTAGGGATTCCGAATATTTTGTAAGTTTCAGGGGACCAAGTTAATTCGCCGGTATCCAGATTGATCTCCCAACTCCCCACTTTAGAAACCTCTTGAGTTCTGCTTAGTCTCGATTTACTCTTTTCTAACTTTCTTTTATCTTTTTTTCTGTTGGTAATATCTAATAGAGATGCGATTGATTTATCGGTTCCTGGTATCATTCCGATGGTTATTTGAATATCTTTTATTTCTCCATTTTTAGTACTTAGTCTACTATCGTATTCATTAGGTGCCGAACCTGGATCATTTCTTCTTGTTTCATGGTACTCTTTCAATCTTTCTAATTCGGTTTCTGGTACAATCTCTGTCCAATTCATTTTTCCTTGAACTTCACCTTTCGAATACCCTAATAATCTCTCGAATCTTTCATTCACCATGGAAATAGTTTTATCCTTCTCTATAACTAACATAGCGGTACCAGTATTCTCAAATATAGATTTATATAATACTGTGAGAAATTCTTTTTGAGTTCTCATATTTTTATGGTTTTCTTCTTGTTCTATTGCTTTAGATAAGACACTAAATTGGGATCGTGGATCTCCACCTTTCTGTAGGTATCTATCTGCTCCAAGGTTAAGAGCTTCCATCGCAACTTCTTCTCTACCCTTACCAGTAAAAATAATGAAGGGAATATCACTTTCTTGTTCTCTTACTTTTTCCAGGAGTTCTAATCCATCCATCTCAGGCATTTGATAGTCAGAGACAATGACATCGTAATTACTATTTTCCATTTTTTCTAAAGCTTCTTCAGCCGATACAACAGTATCTGGTTGAAGATTTTCATCTTCTTTTTTTAGGAATATTTCTTCCTGTTCTAAGAAGCTTTGGTCGTCATCTACTAGTAATGTTTCTATCCCTTTTGATTCTAATTTCTTTTTTATGTTTTCAAAGACTTCTTTGGTTTTTATATCATTAGATTGTGACATTCTATTTTTCTCCGGATTGGGTATGAAATCAATTTTAGGATCCCTATTGGAGTATTGGTTGGTGTTTGATCTTTTTTAAGGTATGCATCTGCATTTAGGTTTAAAGCTCTCATCGCAACATCTTCACTTTCTTTTTTTACTAATAGGGCAAATGGAGTATGTTCTTCGTGCTTCCTTATTTTTTCTAACAGATCAAGTCCATTCCCCTCAATTAATTTCTGTTCTGAAATAATGAGGTCATAATTTTCTACTTGAATTTTTTCAAGAGCCTTTTCAGCGGTTCTAACCTTAACTATATTAATTTCACCAAAATTCTTCTTCCAAATATTTAATGCCTTTTCAATGGGCTCCATTTCATCCATTACTATCAATAAATTCATTTAGACCCTCATAAAATTTTTTAATCTCTCTATATTAGGATAAATAATAAAATGAATTAATTTAGTTCTGATTAGATTCGCCTTCTGTATTCTTTCCTTTAGCCAGCGATATTAGATCAATCAGTACTATAAGATCTTCATTCCTTTTAATTATCCCTTCCATGTAATCTTCTTTATTTCATACCACTTCACCTTCTGCTAATTACTCGATGTCTTCTTTTGATATTGTTGGGATTTCTGTAACCTCCGAAACCACAACCCCTAGGTTTTCCACCTCAACTTGTAGTATTATCAATTGTGATTTCTTTACAGACAGCTCGACTTCCTTATT
>CAYTEI010000068.1:0-9322 GCA_964436705.1 uncultured Thermococci archaeon | reverse complement strand
ATTCTATGTATCATGGCTCCTAGCTTTCAATTTCTTCTTATTGCTAGGGCTTTTCAAGGGGTTGGAATCGCTGGGATCGCTCCAATGGCTCTTATATTAATAGGTGATCTTTATTCAGGGACGAAGAGAGCTGGGGCTATGGGGAGTCTAAGTAGCACTAGGGCAGCTGGGGGAGTAATCGCACCTCTTCTTGGTGGAACTTTAGCAAGTTTGAACTGGAACTTCCCATTCGTAGTATACACTATGTCCATTCCTTTAGCTGTGATTCTTTGGTTCTGGTTTCCTTTCCCAGATAAAGGAGGGTCTGAGTCTATTAGAGAGTATTTGAAGCCTATGGGAAGGGTTGTGAAGAATCCTAGGATTCAAGCTGTTCTACTCCTGAACTTTTTATCCTTCTTCTTAGTATACACGGTGGTATCTTTCATACCTCAACGATTAGCAAATGAATTCGGAGTTTCAGAAGCGTTTACCGGTGTTTTTTATCGGTTCAGGCTTTCGCGACGATATCTTTGGCGATGCAATCTGGAAAACTCGTTAAGATAATACAGAAGAAGTACTTGATCGCGGTAGGGTTCTTAGTGTCGGGTACTGGGTTTCTGATCCTTCCAATAAGAGGAGTTTTGATTTGGATTGCTTTCTCTTTAATGATGTTTGGATCGGGTAGAGGTCTTTCTCAGCCTCACATCAATACCCTGGTTACAGAAGTAGCACCTGAGGGCAGGTTGGGTGGTGTAGCCTCTGTAAATAATATTGCAAGATATGCGAGGCAGATGGCATCACCTTTCTTACTTGGTATAATTAGAGCACAAGCAAGCTTCCAAATGGTTTTCTTAGCCTCTGAAATAATAGGAGCGGGAACTAGTTTAATTGCCTTGATAATAAAATTTATGAAGGATTAATTTTTTTAAGGGTTTTTTAATTCGTAAGGATAAGCTTATTTTCTATTGGATATTTCTAAATGCTGATTAAGGGTTTTCTTTTATCGTATTTTTTGTTTTTGGGTGTTTGATTTTTGGTTTTGTACCGTAAAATATTTAAACGAAATTATTGTATTAAAAACAGGTTTTGACAACTATTGTTGTCAGAAATTTGGTAATTTATATTAGAGGTATTAGGATGACGGGTAATTGTCCTGAATGTGGAACTGTAATGGAAAAAATAAAGGACTGGGAAGATGACTGGGTATTCTGTCCAAAGTGTCATCACACCATGAAGATAGAAAGAAGTTCAAACCTTAAGAGAAAAAAACCAAAAATGAAGAACGAAAAATTGAACCAAGCCACAGATAAATCAATAGGATAGCGAGAAATTATTTTCATAGGTTTAAGTCAATCTATCGTGGCCTTTTAATTTAGGAATGATTATTTCATTGTCATTTTTATTTTTTTGTGTTTTTATTGCTTTGATTGGTTCTTTTCTATGGTCACCTTTATGAACCATAAATCTTTTAAGGGGATAACAAGTTTATTGTGATGAATCATATGTCGGGATCCTCAGAAAACAATCACGAGAATAATAAAAGTAAGGAGTCTTCAGAGATCTCAGATCAGAGAGAGTACTTTAAAAGAATAAGAAGAGTACTTGGTGAACGTTTAGATGATGATGATCCAATTACAGTTTATGCAGGAGAATTATTAAACGATATGGATAAGGAAAAGATTCGAACAAGCTTTAGCATGTCAGGCACCTTAATAGATATGGTTGACTTTATGGTAAGTATCTCGGAGACACCTTGGGATAATAGATCAGAATTCGCCAGAGACTTCATGACAGTTGGTCTGATAGATGTTCTAAATGACTCATTGAACGAAATAAAAATAGATTCTGAAACAGGGAAGGCAGTGAAAGATATAGATATGAGTCAAGAAGAATTAGAGTACCATAAAAAAATAATTAATGGTGGAAGACCTTTAATAAGTTTATATTTAACCGTGTTAGACAGATTGGAAGGTTCAGAGGATAAAGAAGATGAGAAACTAAGAGAAATGTTTGAAAAATTATCAGACACTAAAGATTAAGATAATTTATTCACTCTAGAATTTCTTAAAGTAAATAATTATGGAGGATAAAGAATGTCAAAGAGAATATATCGTAATCAAAATAATAAAATGTTTTTAGGAGTATTAAGCGGAATTTCCCAGTATTTAAAAGTAGATCCAACTATAGTAAGATTATTTTTCCTACTAATATGTGTAGTAAACCCGTCATTCATAATATTGTACATCTTAATGGCTTTAATAATGCCTGATGAACCTCAAGAAAACAGAAATGTCACGAAAGAAGATTTAAAACAAAGAGCCAATGAACTAGTTGAAGAAACTGAAGAATCAGTAAACCAAATCATGGGAGAAAACGAACACAAAACAACCAAAATAGAAGATACAGAGGGAAGAAACGTTAATTTTTTAGGCATAGCCCTAATAATAATAGGCGGACTTTTAATAGGAAATAGTTTCCTACCCCTCGGTATCTTCTTCACAACCAAACACTTCCTAGCCGTATTATTCATACTGGCAGGAGCATACGTATTAATAAGGAGGTAAACAAAATGAAAAAAATAATTGCAATATTCCTAATATTCCTTGGATCATTAATGCTCATAGAATCCCTCCAACCAAGTCTACTAACCTACCTCGCCCCATATATCCACCTAATCAAATCCAGTTTTTGGGGAGTGATCCTGGTTTTCCTAGGAATATACATAATTTTGAACAACAAAAAATGGAGAAAATCCATCGGAGTAGTCTTCGCAATATACCTAGCCCTATACATAGTAATAACAAACAGCTATTTAATCTAAACCGATAATCAACAAAGAATGCCTCATGAAAAATTTAAGGATCTAAATACTTGTGGAAAGATATAATGTTCCTTATCTTGGGATACTAGTCTTGATTAATATATTCTTGCTCTATCATATCCCATTCTGAATCTAATACGGCATTTGAGACTTCACCATTATCTACAGTTATATGGGCCCTGTGTGGAGTGATTACTTGGGTAACTGGTTCTCCAGTTCTGTCACCGTATCCTCCATGGCTCGATTTGAACTCAAAAATAAAAGTGTAAAGATCTGGGTGCCCTGCAATCTCTGGATAAAGTGTTTCTGTATGATTTAAATTGAATCCATCAAATCCATATGTAGGAGAATTCTCTACGAAATCTCTGGCGATTTCAAGACTTTTCTCTTCAGATACCAAGTCATTTTCCTGATTTCCTGATCCTCTCATCAGAAGAAATCCTGTGAAACCTACGATGATGATTATTGTAATACTTAGAACGAGTTTTATCTTCATTTGTGAACACCCATTACTTTATTGTGGAGGGGCTATCTGTTCATTTTTTAGGTTTTTGTTTGGTCTTTTGGATTAATTGGATTTCTTTTGCTGAAAATTTGGTGTTAGTCGTTACTCATTTATTGTTTTACTTTTTAGGGATAAATAGTTTTGGTTTTGTTTGTATGTAAAGGGTTTTTGGTGTGGGAGTTTTTGGTTATTTGGGAGGGTTTGGTATATCATTGAAGTGATAAGGTATATACATCTGTGTGTAGTAAAGTTTAAAAGTGTGCATTATCTATTTTATTAAAAAAACCTAAAAAATTAATAATCCATATCACCCCCACAACAATACGGAGAAGGATATCATGACAAACAAAAAAGGAAAATATATAAAGATTACAGAGATAAGTTACATAATACTATTAATCATTATATTAACCACGTCAGGATGTTTAAACCAAGAATCACCAGAAAATAAAGAAGCTGAAAAAATTCAAGCAATAGTGAGTATCCCTCCTCAAAGAGAAATGGTTGAAGAAATTGGCGGAGAAAAAGTAGAAGTAACAGTCTTAGTACCTCCAGGTGAAAGTCCGCACTCCTACGACTTATTACCCAGCCAATTAGAAACAATATCCAACGCTGATATATACTTTAAAGTAGGTTCAGGAGTTGAATTCGAGCTTAGCAATATGGAAGAGATCAAATCCCAGAACCCTGAATTAAAAATTGTTGACCTATCCAAGAATATCAAGGTAAAGTCTTGGGATGAACACCATGGGGAAACCGTTACTAACAAAGTCTCTAAAGAAGGAAAAGATCAGCATATATGGATGTCACCACTAAACGGAATAAAAATGGCTGAAAACGTATATCAGGGATTAATAAGCATTGATCAAAGTAATAAAGAATATTACAAACAAAACCTAGATGAATACACTGAAAAACTTCAAGACCTACACAAAGACATTAAGCAACTACTTAAACCCTACGAGAATAAATCCTTCCTAGTATACCATCCATCATTCGGATACCTCGGAGACACCTACAACCTAACCCAAATAAGTATCGAAGAAGGAGGACAAAAACCCGGACCCGAAGGAATCTCAAAAGTTATCGACCAGGCACAGAAACAAGACATAAACGTTATATTCGTTTCACCTCAATTTGACACATCCAGCGCTGAAGTAATAGCAAACGAGATAGATGGAGAGGTAGTAAAAGCTAATCCACTCGCAGGAAACTACTCAAACAATTTATTAGAAATAGCTAAGAAAATGGAAGAAGGATTTTCAAATTAAATAAAAAATAGATAGGTAGAAATATGAATAAAACTGATGAATTGGCTGTTTCAGTGAACGGAGTTGACGCAGGATACGAAAATGAGGTTGTCCTAAAAGATATTAATTTTAAAGTCGAAGAGAACGATTTTTACGGTATAATCGGCCCCAATGGCGGAGGAAAAACAACTTTACTTAAGGTAATTCTCGGCCTCTTAAATCCTTTCAATGGAGATGTAAGGATATACGGCGAACCACCGAGTAAATCAACTTCTTATATTGGTTATGTTCCTCAATACGCGGAATTCGATGAGGATTATCCTATTTCAGTTTTCGATGTTGCCTTAATGGGTAGAAGAAATAAAAAAGGCCTTATCCCGCGTTATTCCGAAGAAGATAGAGATAAAGTTAGGGAAGCTCTGGATTCAGTTGGGATGCTGGAAATGAAGGATAAGAATATAAGTAAATTGTCTGGTGGTCAAAAGCAGAGGGTTTTTATTGCGAGGGCTTTATCTTCAGAACCTAAGATCCTTTTGTTGGATGAGCCTACTGCAAGTATTGATCAGAAGATTAAAGAGAGTATATATGAATTATTGAATAAATTAAATCAGGATTTAACTATTTTATTCGTAACTCATGATGTTGGAGCTATATCTGAGTATGTAAATAAGTTAGCATGCCTAAATAAGCATTTGTATACTCATAATGACGATTATCTATCTACGGAAATGCTTGAAGATGCTTATCAATGCCCTGTAGAGCTTATCACGCATGAAGAAGAGGAAATACCTCACCGAGTAATAACTCACGAAGAATAATGTGGTAGAATGATTGAAGCGCTTGAATTAGCACAATTAGGTTTCGTTCAAAGAATGATGATTGCAGGGCTGTTAGCTAGCTTAGCGTGTGGAATAATTGGAACTTATGTAGTGGTTAAGAAGATTGTTTTTGTTAGTGGAGGTATTGCCCATTCGACTTTTGGAGGAATTGGTTTAGCTTATTACTTACAGTACTACTTTGGTTGGCAATGGTTTGATCCGTTATTTGGAGCAGTAATTTTTGCATTGTCTTCTGGGGTTATATTAAGTTCGCATTGGATTAGAGAAAAGGTTAGGGAGGATTCTACTATAGGGATTATATGGGTTTCCGGTATGGCGGTGGGAGCTTTATTTCTGAGTTTGGTTAACACTAATCAGGTTACGGTTCAAAGCCCTTCTAGTATTTTGTTCGGTAATATACTTTTAATAGGTTCTCATGATCTTATCTTGATGTTAGTACTTGATTTAGTCATAGTTGTGGTTACAGTATTATTGTACCGTGATTTTCAGCTTCTTACATTTGATGAAACATTTGCCAAGGTAACTGGGGTGAACGTAAAACTTTTAAATCTTCTTTTATTCACATTAATTTCATTAACAGTAGTAATATTAATAAAAGTCGTTGGTATAGTATTAATACTTGCAATGCTAACTATACCAGCTGCCACATCCAACCTATACACAGATAATTTAAAGAACATGATGATCCTATCCATCATCCTTACCATGGTAATGACAACAATTGGAATTTTCATATCTTTAAGCTATGATGTACCTCCAGGATCAACAATAGTCCTCCTAATGTTCGCAATATTCCTAACCTCACTAACCATAAAAAACTACCAAACCCAAAGAATAACTAACCCCGGTAAAGATTCCAATCCGGAAAACCATCAGAAATAGAAGAGGAAAAATAAAAATGATAAAAAAACTTTTAAAACAACTAAAAAAAGGATCAAACAACAGAAAAATCATAGAAGAAAATCTAGATATTTCATCTAGGTTGTTCGATGCCATATTCAAAACTGCACTTCAAAAAAATTACATTAAAGAAATAACAGTTAATTCAAATTGCGAAAACTGCCCGCTAAGCACCACATGCAAAGAAAACTCCTCACAATGTAATATAACGAAGATGTACCAACTAACCTCCAAGGGAAGAAACTACCTAAAACAAAACTAGGCCATAACGAATAACGGGAAAAGATTCTAGAGGACATTAACTCTTGTATGAAATATTGTTTCTTAGTACAATAACTACTCCTTCTACTTCATCAAAAGTAATTTTTACTAGTTCACCACATAAATCAATTATTTTCCCCTCAGTCCCCTTTCTAACCACTTTTCTATCTTTAAATACTATGTCATCAGTGTTAACAATTTTATCTCCTATTTTATATACTTCGTTCATATCTTTTCCATCCCTCCTCATAGAAGAACTAGGCTCATCAACCTTCCAAGAAATCAGATTTATTTCTTATCATCCAAGAGACATTTTTCCCTTATCATAATAATTCACCCCGATCTTAATTAAATAACGAAAAACTAACAATATAGAACCAGAAAACCTATGATCTTATTAGGTTGATCAAATTTGACCTAGAATAGTATATCCATTTCATTCAATGATCTCTTTAATAATTGGTCTTGAGTATTATCACAATTATAAATAAGGTTATATCTGTAGAGAATATACTTTAGGTATTTCAATTTTATGTTGATTTTCATACAATTTTATCTTTTTTTCTAGTTTTTGATAAAGTTTTTTCTTGATTAGGTATCTTAAACATTAAGTATTTTGAATTCATATAAAATGTTGTTGTCGGGAATCATCGTCAATGGCCAAGCCTACTCCAAAAGCCGTCCAAGCAAATAAACACCCTTACCACCACAACCTTCCATAAATTAACTTACTCAATAGAACAAAACATAATACATTATTTTCTACGTATCAATATTTGTTACCTTAAAAGCTCGGGTCTCAAGCATAATTCAGATTTAAAAATCTGTCAACATGTAACTATCTTTCATATAGAAAAGAATTTAGAGTAATCGAAAAACCATTTAAAATACCTGAAACCACATCAAATAAATTTCTAACCCTATAAAAATATTTAAATCTATTTAATTACATTCATTTCTGGTCAGGTATCCGAGTAAACCATGATATAATTGTAAGTTATCCGTATATGAATGAGAGGATTTTACCGCATTCTGGACAATAAACCATTCCTAACTGGATAGGTTCCTCTGAATACTGGCTTAAGGATTTTGGAGCCTCCCTACCCATATACCTAACATCTATCTCTAAATCATCAATAGAGACCTTTTCCTCACAATAAGGACAAATGGCACCTTCTTTTTGATATCTCATCCTTCCACCAAAAAGATTATATTATATATTAACCCATAAAGACTATATCATCGATCATTAAGGTTTAAGACGAATTAAGCACTTCTTAAGACTAATCATTTATCCTTCATAAAACCCGTTTATCTCAGTTTTTTGTAAAATATGTCCCTCCATAGCTTCTCTTAATTCAGTTTTCGTTGCTCTCGGGCTTAGATTAAGTTCTCTGTCTAGAGTATAGACAAATATTCTGTATTCGTGTTCTTCACCTTCTGGAGGTTTTGGTCCTCGGTATCCGATTTCTCCAAAATCATTAATACCCTGATTAGCTCCTCCTAGGCCATCAACTGTTCCCATTTGAGGTAATCCCTCAGTGATTTCGTTAATATCTTTAGGTATATTCCATATGACCCAATGAGTAAAGACACCACTGGGAGCATCTGGATCATCCATGATAATAGCCATGGTCTCTCCTTCAGCTCCATTAATGGTTAGAGGAGGGGAAAGGTCTGAACCATCAGAAGTATGTCTTTGAGGAATATTTCCACCCCGTTCAAAACTTTGGGAACTCACCTCAAGACCATTAGAAGGGATATCCTCACCGATCTCATCCTCACCCATATTAAGGTACCAAAATCCCCCAGCTACTAAAACCAAAACACAGACTAAACCTACAATCAGGTATTTCAGATTCATCAAAAACCCTTCCGTACTAGGGATTATTTAATAATGATCTTAGTAAGATAAAAGTTTTCCTATACAAACTAGTTATAAGAAATTCAAATCAATTCAGATCCTAATTCTAAACATCATTTTCTCGTAAGAATAATACATCCTTATATGGAAAGGGTTCCCCATAATTTCAGGTCAAAAACTAATTATCTCTGTTTAGCATGGCTATGGACGAAGCCCACAAGGCTATTGTAGAGAAAAATATTGTGGCCTTTGCTGGATCCTCATTTATCATGAAATATATTCCTAGAATTGATTGAGCTATTATTATGATACCTGCGAGTAATGTGAACCATTTACGCCAATCTTCACCTAGATTCAGATTATCACACTCTAAAAGAATTATTTTGGGGCTCCATCAGATTATGGAAATTTTCATACATATTATGGGCTATAGCTACAAGTGTCAATATTGGCTCAACTATGAACCTTCATCGAGCCTAAATAAGGATTTAAATTTTATTAAGATTTCGAAACCTGGGTATTTGGATCTGCCAAGAATTTTTCATTTTGATTTATAAGGGGTTGGAGTTCGGTAGCGCTTATTAGATTTACGAGGAAACGTAAGAAATTTAAATCTGGATACAGTAATGATGATGAGGGTATAAAATGACTAGTAAGGAGGAATTAGAGGGAAGAATTGATGGACTTGAAAAAAGGATTGAGAAGATTGAAAAAATTCTTAAGAACTCTCCCTTGCCTACAAGGAATGATAAGGACGTTGAACCAGGACCTGAAAAACCCGTAAGCCCTGATCCGAGTGATACCTTCAAATACTAAGCTAGGAATGAAAAGTAGGGGGCCTTGATAGACTTTTCTATGGTTTTTGTAGGTGTATATCGAATCTGGCTCCGCCTAGTTCTGAGT
>CAYTEI010000067.1:4313-9615 GCA_964436705.1 uncultured Thermococci archaeon | reverse complement strand
AAACTTTACAAATCTGAAGACAGAAGAAAAGAATTTATAAAACAAATTAAAGAAAAAAATAAAGTAGAAGACTTCCAATATCAAGCAAATACAAAAGAAGGTAGGGAAATCTGGATTTCAATGAATGCGAAAGTAAGTGAAAATAATCCAGAAGGATCTTCTATCATAAACGGATATGCAAAAGATATTACTGAAGAAAAGGAAATAGAAAAACGTATTAAACATTTAAACTCCTTAATAAACTCTATACGAAAAGTAAACCAAAAAATTGTTCAGAAAGAAAACTTGGAAGATATTATACAAAGTGCATGTGAATCTCTTATAGAAACAAGATCCTACATAGAATCTTCAATCGCATTATTAGACAGAGAAAGCCGTAAAATAGAACTTAAAGCAAAAGCAGGAGAACACGAATTTACGAAAAAATGGAATATAAGACCCAATAACGAGGAAAAGGCACCTAATTGTATTAAAAAGGTTTTAAAAGAGAAAGAGACATTAATAATAGATACAAAAAATTGTAACAATTGTAAATACAAAGAAGAAAATAAAAACCATAAATCAGCAGTAATCCCAATGAAAAAGAACGAGAAAGTGATCGGAATACTTCATATCGCATTTGAGGAAAATATAAATGTTAATAAAAAAGAAAAAGATCTACTAAGAGAAGTTACAAACAATTTAAAACTAGTTTGGGAAAAATTTAAGGCTCAAAATGAACGAGAAATCATATTATCCTTGTTAAAGAAGGTAAACAAACAAGATAATCTACGTGAACTCCTTGAAGAGATAACATATCTAATGCGAGACTGGTCAGGTTGTGAAGCAGTAGGAGTACGTCTACAAGAGGGAGCAGACTTCCCTTATTACGTAACTAAAGGCTTTCCCCCAGAATTCGTTGAATCAGAAAGATATCTTTGCGCAGAGGATCAAGAGGGAGAACTAGTTCGAGACAGTGATGGGAATCCAGTCCTGGAATGTATGTGCGGTAATGTAATATGTGGTCGGTTTGATCCAAGTTTACCTTTTTTCACAGAGGATGGATGCTTTTGGACTAACAGTACTACAGATTTACTGGCTTCGTCCTCCGAAGAAGATCGACAAGCGCGAACTCGAGACAGGTGTAATGGGGAAGGTTATGAGTCCGTTGCTTTAATCCCTCTACGATATGAGGATGAAACTTATGGATTACTTCAATTTAATGACTCAAGAAGAGGGATTTTTAGTAAAGAGAAGATAGATCTTCTAAATAGATTATCTAAAAGTTTAGCTAATGGAATTGCCCAATTAAAGGCAAATAAGAATTTAAGAGAAAGTGAAAGGAAATTTAGAACATTCTTCAATGACAGTCCAGACCCAGTAGTTCATTTGAATGAAAAATTCCAAATAGTAAATGTGAACTCAGAATTTGAAAGTCTATTTGGTTACAAACTTGAAGAAATAAAGGGAGAACCTATTGACGACATTATCATTCCCGAAAGGAAAATGGAAGAGGGGAAAAAATTGGATAATATGGTTAGTGATGGGTTCACTAATTTTGAAACAGTGAGAAAAGGAAAGGAAGGTGAAATACCTGTTTCTATATCTGCCAGTACTATTGAAATTAATGGAAAGGAACACACCATTTCAATCATTAAAGATATTTCCGAGAGAAAGAAATCAGAAGAACGAGAAGAATTTTTACATTCTTTACTAAGACATGATTTAAAGAACAAAATGGATATAGAAAAAGATTATTTAAACGCATTGAAGGATACTAAACTATCCGAAAAGCAGGAAAAGATTCTTCAAAGAGCTTTAAAAGTTAATAAGAATAGTAGAGACATGGCAAAAAAAATAAAAACTCTAAGAAAGATAGAGAAAGAAGATCAGGGGAAAGAAGTAAATCTAGATCCGTTAATAAAGAAAGCGATTAACGAACAAAAAGAACTAGCAGATAAAAGAGACATAAAAATTTTTTACAATGGGGCAGAACAGAAAGTTATCGGAGGACCCTTACTCAAGGAACTACTTAGAAATATTATTAACAATAGTATAAAGCATGCAAACTGTGAAAAAATAAGAATACTAACAAATAAAGAAAATAGAAAAGTTAGAGTGTCAATAGAGGATGATGGAAAAGGTATACCAGATAATATAAAGAATAAGATCTTCGAACAAGGATTCAAGAAAGGCAAAAGTGCTGGATCTGGTCTAGGAATGTATATAGTAAAAGGAATTGCCGAAATTTACAATGCTAAAGTGGAATTAACGGATTCTGATCTTGGAGGGGCAAAATTTGATCTATATTTTAAGATCAATGAATAATTACTTATAAATCATAATGTAATGATTATTAGAGCTATAATTAAAATATCAGGGTGTTAGTATGAGTTTAAAGATTCTATTAATTGATGATGATCCTGATTTTTTGGAAAGGTCCAAGCAATTTTGGACAGAAGAAGATAAGGAAGTAGAAATAACTACTATGGATAGCGGTAAGTCTGCTTTAGGGAATATAAAACAAAATGAATATGATGCTATCGTTGCAGATTATAGGATGCCAGAGATTAATGGTCTGGAACTACTAGAAGAACTAAAAGATTTGAATATTGACACTCCTTTCGTAATGATAACTGGAAAGGGGAATGAAGATGTTGCGATGGAAGCAATAAATAAAAAAGCTGATCGTTATATAAGAAAAGAGGCTAATCCTAAAGAACAATATAAAATAATTAAAGATGCAATATTTGAACAGTCAGTAAAAAAATAATCTTAATATGGTAGATCTATATCAATTATTCCTTGAGAGCTTCCCATCAGGATCTAGAATTAGGAGAAGCTTCTATGGTAACATCTCTAGTTTTTATTCTGGTGCTTATTTTTTAATACCTGTTAATAATGATGTTCAAACCAGATGGGAAAATTAAAATAGCTAGGGAATGGTTGAATTTCTTTTAGTACTAATTAATACAGGAAAAGACTGCAATATAGAGCATTCCAAAAAATATCATAAATCGGTATATCTCTATTTTAAAGTATTGATTCTGTTAAAGGATAATGATAACCAGAAATTCATCAATTAAGAAAAGGTATCGAAATAGATGAAGAAGTATTAGAAGAGAAAACCATAATAAACTCAGAAGACTCAGGCGTAAGAGAGGAACACTTTATCTGTAATAAGAAGTACATAGAACACCAGAAAAGAGTTTAAAATCTACATAACTGATCGGATGTGAATCCATAAATGTAAAGACCAAAGCAAAATAACGTATAGATTATTTAGGTTTGTAGAAGAGTATTAAATGAGCTTTTTTAGTTATTAAAAAGGTAAGGACATGTCAATTTTATCCCAGGTGGTTCCGATACAGGTATCAAATTCTGTTACTTCAAAGTCTTGGTTTCCTATTTTTTCTTTTAGAGTTTTTATTGTTTTCTTGATATCTAAATTTTTTACGAAGAGTATAGCTATTATATCGTATTCTCCGTAGGTTTCAAGTAATAATTTTATCTCTTCTTGTTTTTCGAGGTATTCAACGATTTCATTGGATTCGTTAAATCCTATTTCCAGGCCTACAAATATTGTTGAAACCCCAATTTTATCGAAGTCTGGGATGGTGATACTTTTATCCTCGAAAATTTCATTTTCCTTGAGTTTATCCATCCGCCTGTAAACAGTGTTACGACTTACTCCAATCTCTTCAGCTAGTTTAGAATAACTAACATCAGATTCACAGCAGATGGTGGAAATAATTTTTTCATCAGTTTCATCCAATTCATTTGAAGTCATGGGGGATCTCCTTAAAGTCTAAATTTTGGACACGTAATGACCTTTAAAGCATGTATAACTCAAATATAATTTATGTCTAATTTATGTTTATCCATATATTATTTTAACGTGTTATTAGTTAATATTATAGCCTTATAAAATTTTCTCATCATTTGAGATCTAATCATCATATAGTTATTTAAGAGCCGAAAAGTAACATTAATGTTTATAATGGCTAATAAATTTTTTTTAAATTAAATTACCTTTTTATTACGTTTTTTTTTGTTAGAAATCAAGAGAGATCTTTTTTTATGGTTCAATTGTTTTTTAATTAGTTATGGTTAGATTTTAAGGGTAATAAGAAAGGTTTCAATTTGTGAAAGGGTTAAATAATTTTAAATTATTTATTAGAATATTTTATAGAATCTTTGGTATACCTATGGGTGCTTATTTCTTTTGAAAACTGTTTTAATCTATCCTTATTTTTCAGAAGGCTTTCATATTTTTTCAGGTGTTTTTTAAAACCTTCTTGGATGTACTTAGTTCCATTTTCTTTTACATATTCTCTGGTAATAGCTAAGGCTATTTGATGTTTGTATTGTTCTTGTATAGTTCCTGATCCTAGGAAAAACCGATCCCACTCTTCATCACTCCGTGTTTTAAGTGGGCAGGGACTGAATTTGCAATGTTTAGGTTTAACCTCTTCAATAGAACATTCTCCATCCGAAGCATGGAATACACAGTGTTAATCTCTCTTCAGTTTCAAACCATCCGTCGATTTACTTAATTCATTACTAATGTTATCTTTAAAGAATTCTCCCAAGCTAATATTAAGGAACTTTGATATTTTTTTGATCTCTGGTAGGGTTACTGGAGTTTCCTGGATCTTTGAAGCCCTGGAATGGCAGGCAGAACAATTATAGATCTGAGAAATCGGATCCCCATTTTCATTCCGAGATAACTTAATATTTTCCTCCTCTTCACTCTTAATATTATCTTTAATTGTATTTATCGCATTTTTATAGTCCTCTTCATTCCAATTAGTCCCATTATTCCATATATATTCTTTAGTGAACTCAATCGCTACTGATTGTTCCCATATCTTAGATTTCTGAGCATCATCAGAGTAATAAACTGTCCAAGGCATTACTTCATCTTTCTCCAAATGATCACACCGATAGAATTCACAGGTTCGAGGTCTGAACTCATGAATACCACACTTCCCATCATTATTTAGAAAAATACAAGAACCATCCTTCTTCTTATTGATCTTATATATTTCTGAAGATTCAGAAACAGAATCTTGTATTACATAATTGAAAACCTCCTCATAGCTATCATTAAGATTATCAGCTATTCTTTCAATATCTAGGAGAGTTATCGGGATCTCGTAGTAACAACATTTCCCACACTTTTCACAATTTGTCATGTTATTCATCTCCCGCATATTTATCATCAACCTCTATTAAGAAATCAGTGAGTGTTGATAGTGTTTTCTCTGCACTTTGCCCTTTCAACGAATAAATATAATCGATTAAACCTTCAATGGTCACT
>CAYTEI010000067.1:0-4303 GCA_964436705.1 uncultured Thermococci archaeon | reverse complement strand
TTTCAAAATCCTCATAATTCATTGTAACCTAGAATTATTTCTTAAGTTTATATATCTTTTTTGTGAGTTTTACATGATCAAATATACATATCTGAGCCTAGTTTTGCACTAACCTGGTATGATCCACATTAATATGAGATACCGAATCTCATTGAGTATTACACCTTTATAAAGGGGGGGCCCAACTTTGGTGACACTATATTAAATGAGTAATTACAAATGAAAACTTCCCTAAATAAGAGTAAGGTGAAGAAAATTTCATTTATAGAAAATATTTTGAACGGTCTTTTTGTTCAAGATACTTCTGACTCTAGTGATGATCAAGAATTAAAGAGACAAGAGAAAGAGGTAAAAAAGGCAGAAAAAAAGCTGAAAAACAAGGAAAAAAAGATTGAGGAACTAAAAGAAGAAAAAGAGAAGATTAAAAAAGAAAAAAAAGAATTTGAAAAAGAGCTTGAAGGTATTAATGAATTCCAAGCTGTTATTGAGTTTGAGCCGGATGGTACGATTATCCGAGCTAATGATAACTTCCTTGACATTGTTGGGTATAGTCTTAATGAGGTTAAGGGTGAGCATCACTCAATATTTGTAGAAGAGGATTACAAAAATTCTAGAGAATACAAGGAATTCTGGAAATCTCTTAGACGTGGAGAAGCTCAGACTGGCGAGGTTAAAAGAATTGGTAAAGGTGGAGAAGAAGCCTGGCTACAAGCAACCTACACCCCAATCAAAGACATGGATGATGAGGTCTTTAAAGTTGTAAAGTACGCATCCGATATAACCGAACAGAAAGAAACTATTTCCCTTGTCAATGATCTAATCGAAGCTGCTAAGAAGGGTCAACTAAAAGAACGTGTTGAACTTGGAAACGTTGAAGGTGATTACTTAGAATTACGTCAAGGCATTAACGACATGTTGGAAGCTATTACTAATCCAATACAAGAAATATCTCAAGTGATGGCTGAGGTAGGGGAAGGTGATCTAACGGTTAGAATAGAGAATGAGTACTCTGGAGATTTTGAAGATCTAGCAAACGATATCAATGAAACGATAGCTAAGCTCAACCAAATTATGAATGACGTAAAAGAATCCGCTCAAGAAGTAAGTGAAGCATCAGATTCTATAGCTTCCTCCTCAGAAGAATTAAACTCAACATCCAGCGAACTTTCAGAGTCAGTTCAAGAGATATCTGAAGGAGCTGATGAACAAGCAGATATGACACAAGATTTAGCTACAAACATAGAAAATGCTTCAGCAAACGCAGAAGAAAGCGCAGCAGAAACAGAAGACATAGCAGCCGCAGCAGAAGAAATGACATCAAAAGCAGATGAAGAAATGGACAACATGGAAGAAGCAAGCAAACAAATCGAAAAACTACAAAAAGAACTAAAAGAAACAACCAATAAAGCCAATCAACTAGACGAACAATCAGAACAAATAGGAAAAGTCGTTGAAACCATATCAGACATAGCTGAACAAACCAACCTACTAGCACTTAACGCGTCAATAGAAGCGGCAAGAGCCGGAGAACAAGGAAGAGGATTCGCAGTAGTAGCAGAAGAAGTTAAAGATCTAGCAGAAGAAACCCAAGACGAAGCAGAAAATATAAGAGGAATGATCGAAGAAACACAAGAAAACTCATCAACAGTAGTAAACTCAATCATGGAAGTATCTGACAAAATGGACGGAGTTGAAAAGACTGCAAAAGATAGTGAAAGCTCATTCGAACAGATCAACAAATCAACAGAATCCGTAACGGAGTCAATCCAAGAGATCTCTGATGCTATAGATGACTTATCAAAGGGAATGCAAGAAGCCGCATCCAAGGTTGACCAAGTAGAAGAGATAGCTGATCAGACACAACAGGAATCAGAATCCAGTGCCGCTGCAGCAGAAGAACAAGCATCATCAGTAGAAGAACTATCCAGCTCAGCAGAAGAACTAGCAGCACTATCAGACGAAGTCATGGACCTAGCTAATGAATACGAAACAAGAAAGTGATAATTATGCAGGCTTATAGTGAAAAATCAGAAGAAGAAACCATGCAAACCGTAGTCTTCAGGATAGGAGAGAACTTCCTCTCCTGTCCAGTCTCCCAGGTCCAAGAGATTGTGAAAGTTGACGATATAACTTCCCTACCTAAATCACGAAAAGAAGTAAGAGGGGTAATCGACCGTCGAGGAACCGTCATTACAATAATAGATCTAGCTAAATCACTGCAAAAAGACGTCGAACTCCCAGTAAAGGAATCTCAGTTAATAATACTACATGATGAGGAAGAAAGCATTGGAGTACTAGTATCAGAAGTTACAGAAATCCCAACAATATCAAAAGAAGAAATCGAGGAATTATCAGAAGAAAACAGTAGCGTAGGAAACGAAGAAAAATACATGGAAGGAATAATCAAAAGAGATGAAGATCTTATAGTTTTGATGGATTTAATTTCTTTGGCTAAAATGGAGGATGCTAAGGGGGATTCTGATCGGGAGTAAATTCTTTCTTTTATATTTATGATTTATAGAAGGGGGGTTCTGTGAAGTCGGTATATTACCAATTTATCATAACTTATTACACACTGTTAAGCCATATTCCGTTATTCAGGATCTGATCCACACTCCGTAAATACAAATGTCTAAATCTTTTATTATATTGCATAGGGGGATGAAATTTATTTCTTTAATTAGGCATTTTTTAGGAAATCTTTTAATTTTTGGAGCTTCAAAGGAAAGTTCAAGTAGTCAGAAAGAAAAAGAGGCTTTAAAAAATAGAATAGAGGATCCTGAAAAAGCTAAGAAAAAGATAAATTATCTTGACGCATTACCTACAACTTTAATAGCAATGGATAGAGATTACAACATAAAATACATTAATGAAACTGGAGCCGAACTAGTTGGTAAAACCAAAGAAGAATGTATTGGAGAAAAGTGTTACGAACTATTCGACCTAGAAGATTGCCGAGGAAAAGAGTGCGGATTAACAAAGGTTAAGGAAACACATGACGAATTCAGTAACGATACTACTGGAAATCCTGGATCAAAGCAAGAACTTCCATTTAAACATAGTGCTGCACCAGTGTTCGATGAAGATGAAAGAATTATTGGGGCAGTTGAATACATTGAAGATATCTCAGACAAAAAACAAAAAGAAGAAAGGTTAGAACAAATTATAGACACATCTGGAGCAGCGCAAAGAGTCATTGATGGCAATTTCAACGTCATTGATCAAAACCAAGACATGAAAAAATTAACAGAGGTATCTGAGAAAGAAGTTGATAATAGAGAAGTAAAATGTTACGATCAGCTCTCAGGAGAATTCTGCCACACAGAAAACTGTACAGTTAAACAGATAATGAAAAAAGGAAAAGAAGAAATTGAAGTTGAAGTTGAGAAAACTACTAGAGAAGGAGAAACAGTACCAACCCTTCTAGTGTCTAAACCAATAAGAGACACCAATGGGGATGTGGTAGCGATATCAGAAAGCTTCAAGGACATATCAGAACAGAAAAATCAGCAAAAAAGGTTACAACAAATAATGGATTCATCTGGATCATCACAAAGGGTTATTAACGAAGATTTTGATGTTCTTAGACAGAATAGAGATATGAAAGATCTAACTGGGGTTTCAGATGAAGAAGTTGAAAACAGAGAGATAAAGTGCTATGATCAGCTATCAGGAAAATTTTGCCACACAGAAGACTGTACTGTTAAGCAACTGTTAGAAAATGGTAAAGATAAAATAGAAGTTGAAGTTGAGAAAACTACTAGAGAAGGAGAAACAGTACCAACTCTCCTAGTTTCCGAAGCGATAAAGGATACTGAGGGCAATAGAGTTGCTATTTCTGAGAGCTTTAAAGATATTTCAGAGATAAAAGAGGTAATAAATGATGTTGATAAAACTGTTCAAAGCCTTTCTGAAGGGGATTTAGATGTTAAAATTGATACTGAAGGACTAGAAGGGGATTATCTAAGGATGGCTGAATCACTGAATCAAATCATCGAAATCCTCGAAAATGTATTTTCAGAAATATCTAACGCCTCAAAAGGCTTGAAAGAAGGTGACCTAAGCCAAGAGATTGACTTTGAAGAAATGACTGGGATCTACAAAGAAATAATGAAAAACCTAGATGAAGGAATCAAAGATATGAATAACAGTATGGTTGAAGTAAAAACCTCTATTGATGAACTGGACGATGCTTCTGATTCTATAGCCTCAGCAGCTCAAGAATTAAACTCAACATCGTCTGAAATGTCAGAGTCAGTTCAAGAGATATCTGAAGGAGCTGATGAACAAGCAGATATGACAC
>CAYTEI010000066.1:0-9788 GCA_964436705.1 uncultured Thermococci archaeon | reverse complement strand
AATTTATAAAGATACAGATTTCTTGACTGATTGGGAATCTATTTTCGCTTACCTGGGCAATGCCGAGGCCAAAGCCCCCTCTGGAGGGACCAAATCAGCAATAACATTTGAAGTCATAAATGGTCAAAACGATGATGTTAGAGTTGAAGAAATATATATAGAACCTCATAACGAATCCATAGCACGACTAGATGATCAATCATTTTTTATTGATGGAAAATATGAAAGTGAGATTTATGTTGAAACCGAATATGACGATGGTGGCTTCATTGCATATGATTCTGGGGAATCACTTCCTTATCGTTTTGATGTTGTTGGGCATAGAATTGATTCGGGTGAAACTGGTACGTACTATCTGTATGAGTTTTTGGATAGTGATGATAATAGTATAAATATGGAAGGTAAAAAATTGGATATGAAATTCAAATTCTTGGATGGTTCAGAAAAATCATTTACCATAGATCCGGAATGAGGAGAAGAACTCTTTACTAAATTTTTAATTCTAAAATTCATCTATTAATTTTGATTATTTTTTCTTTACCGTTTATCCATTCTTTCCCAGATTATAAATTTTACTTAAATAATATATTGACCCTAACCTTTATTACCAAAAATTGAGAGGATTTTCTATCCGTCTAATCTCTCCAAAAAACTTTAAATTTAGTTAAATTTTATTTACAAAGAAATATCTAAATACATGATTTCCCGTATAAAATTATTAGATTCTAGGGCAAAATAAAATTAAAAATTAATCTTAATTGTCCTTAATACTTAGTTAGAGAAGGGAAAAGATGAGAAAAGAGTTAATTAGGTTGTTACTGGTTCTGTTCTGTGGTTTGGGTTCCTAGTAGGGAGACTACGAACCCATTTACCCACAGTATTACTGTGTATACTACTCATCTTTCGAGTCCTCCAAGACCTATTGACATTAGCGGGTGGTTCTCCCCTAGCAGTATTACGTTTACTAATGTTATTAGTGATATTCCTCCAAATAATAAAGACATGTATCTGAATGGTCCTGATACAACTTTGTATGCCATTGCTGCTGATATTCCTCCGCTGATAAAGGTTAGTAGGGCGAAGATCATGTGCCATGGTGTTACGTTTCCTGGGAAAACTCCAACTCCAATTATACCGATACTGAAAAATGCAAGCGGTATTAGTAGTAAATTTTCGTTGATTGTTTTTTTTTTTTTTAACGAAGTAAGTGGCTGTGAGTAGTAGTGCTCCTGATATGATCATTGTTGTGTTGAATATTGTGGCTGATGGTTGATGGATTATGCTGTTTGGCGGTCTGGATGCTCCTAGATCACTTATTTCCTGTAGGGTTGAGTATCCTGGGTAAAGCGTTTCAGATGTTATGATCCCCATTAGAGCGAATGCGCCTACGAAAAACATTATTGCTCCCGCTATATATCTTTGATTATAAAAAATTCTTTTACTTATATTCATGAATAATTACCTCCACACTAGATTACTATCTATCTATATAAAGTTATTTAACAAGTATATACGAAAAATAATTGTCTAAATCAAAAATATCCGAAAATAAATACTAATCACTCACTCATAACCAAAGAAACAAAAAAATACAAAGAAGCGAACAGGCTTCACTAACGAAAATACAAATCTATTCTCCAAATCCTTCATGGAAATAACCTAAATATATAGCAAATAAACTACTAGAAAACCCGGAAAAAATCTGAAAAGCAGATACCTCAAAATCCAAAACTAATTTCATTAATATTAAAAGTATGGTGGCGATTATAGCGGCCCAACCAGCAAACCTAACAACACTTCTGACAGTAATTTCCCTACTCATCTTAATATCCCTCCCACTCATACCTATCAATACTTGATCATTTAACAATGAAATTTAGATTTACCTTGGCTTATTATAAACTAGATTTCCTTTAAACAATTCCGGTTTTCAATACATTATACTGAACTAAATAAAAACTGATATCCACAGATAATGAAATCAAACTTTTCTTTGGAGTCATTGATGGTCTTAAGATCATAATCAGTCTCTATAGCAATTGCTGATACAATTATTGGGCTAAGAGTAACTGTAACTTTTAAGAAAATTCAGGATGATCTAGAATAATCACCTAGGTGTTATAAAGTCAATGCTTTATCAATAGGTTTATTAAGTGAAGAACTATATTATTACATAATATATTATATAATAGTAAAATTATGAGGCTAAATGATGCCTGAATTGTCCAGATTTTATTTCGGGAAACTTGTGTTTGATTATTTTGGGCCAAAACTGGATGGGTACATTAATAGTAATCCTGAAAAGGATTTTAGTGGTGAAAAGAAACTTATTGATTATATTAAGCAGAAAGGGCCTGTTTATGAACCAGAGGATGAAAAATGGTACTTTGGAAAAATAAGAGAGAAGGAGAACTACTTTATGGGTAAGTATGGGAAAATTAGTGAGGATGAAACGGTAACAAAATATATTGAGGAGGAAGGAGACTTCAGAGAAGTTCCACATGAGGGTGAAGATGTTGAATATTCTTTTTTTATAATAAAACCCTCTAAAGGATTAATAATATTTAATCAGAGGCAAAGAATAAGACATAAAAAATTCATCAAATCCTTCGAGGAAGGATATAACGAGCACCATCCCAATTCAAAGATTACCGTAGGTTTACTAAAAGATCCAAATAATGTAGAAGAAGTAATCGATAGCCAAAGAAGAATAAAAAATGTCGATTTCAAGATCAATCCAAGCAAAATCGAGGACAACAATTTAGAATTAAGTAATAATATTGAAACTTTAAATGCTACAAAACTAGAGATAACAGCTATAAACAAAAAAAAGAATGAATCGATAAACCTAGAGAAAGATAATCTTCTTAGAAATGTATTGAGAATAACAGAGAATGGGATCGGAACATATAATATAGACTATGAATCTAAAGATAATAACCTTGAAACCATCACATCAAAAGAAGAATATGCCATACACAAAGAAGAAAGACCTCAAAACTTTGAAGAACTATACGGATATGCACCTAAACTTATAGAAAGAGGAGAAAAGCTAATAGAATATAACTAATAGTCGAAAACCAAACACGAAGTAATGATAACGAGCTTATTTAATCAATTTTTTAGTTAATATTAGTGATTTAGTAACATCTGGTAATGAGTTCTAAATTAATTAATGTTATAAGAATAAAGTAACACAAAATTACTAAGATAGTAAAAAAGATTAATGCCAAACAGTAAGGTAATTCAAGTAAAATCGATATTATAATTTACTTGACTCGAGAGGCCCCTTCTTTTCTAAATTTATATTGGGATAGGTCAAACAAGAATGTTTGGGAATTGTATTTTTAAAAATCAATACTTCACAAATTCCTCTGTCAATTATTAACAATAAGTAATTAACTTTTACCAGATCTATCTATTACATGGTTTTAAGTTTCAAAGTTTAATCTCTTCATGAACTCTATATTAATAAGATTTGCATCAAAAGTTAATTTTTTATTCTTCTTTTGGGTTGTACATGTCTCTTTTTTCTAGGTATTCTTTTATGGCTTTTTTTATGACTATTTTTTGGTATAGGCCGGATCTGGCGGCTTCCATTTTTAGGGCTTTGTGGAGGTCTTTTGGGAGTTCTGATTTTACGGGGACCAATTCGGTATTTTCGTTATCTTCGGACATTTTATCACTTTAATTATTGTTTGTATTTTAGTGTTTTTAATTATTTTGGTTCTTTGAGTACTAAAGTTACTTTAGTTATTGTTTTTGGGTTAATCCGCATTAAACTAATATCAGTAATTTAAGTAACTTCTATGATTTAAATAACTTGATGCTTCTAAATCCTTTAAAAAATTAAACTTGAATATAAAAACAAAGAATAATATTTTTAAATACTTAAATACTATAATTAAAATCAAATATTAATCAAAATCGAATATAAGTTCTTATAAATTCTTTTTCGGAATACTATTTTAGATCCTAGATCTAACCTAAATTGTATCAGTGAATTCTAGTCATTTTTCGGTAGATCCACAGTGGAATGGGTTGTAGGTTGAGCTAAGATCAGTGGGTGAGTTGGTTTTGGAGAGGTTTTGGGTTGGTATTATACTGGTTCGTAGAAGTACTTAGGTTGAAATTTGGTTTTTTGCGTTATCGGTAAGTTTCTTGGTACTATATTAATGAGGTCTCTATCTTTTCGTGTTTTAGATCTTTTTAATGTAGGGTATAGGATAAAGTATTTCGAATTCTCAGGTACTTTGTAGAGTATCAAGTTAAGTAACCGAGAATAGAAACCAAGACCCCTTTTTCGCATTGGTCCTAGCCCTTGAAGGTATTGATCCTAAGATTCTAAGAGGGATCATTGGAGCGGTTCGGTGGTTTCCCGATAAAAAGTTTCTTAAATAATTAGATTAAGATTTAGTGTGAATAGTCATGGTTCAAATAGATATAATTGGTAACATTAGTAGTACTCTTATAGCAGTTCTGGTTTATAGCCTGGTCATGTATTATTACTACACGAAACAAGGTTTAGCAAGAGAAGAAGTAAGAAAACGAACAATTAGTTCAGCACTCATATTTGGAGCAATATATCTAATTGTTTGGGTGGCAATGGATATAATAGTTTTCTAAAAAAGAAGTGTAAACATGAAAATACTATTTATATGTACCGGGAACAGTTTTAGAAGTACTGTAGCCGAAGCCCTAACAAAGAAAAACAAATCAAAACAGGAACCAAGATCTGCAGGTATTAGACCAGCAAATACAATATCGGGAACAGCAAAAAAACTACTAAGAAAAGACGATGCGGAGCAATACCTAAAGAATAAACCAGAAAAGGTATCACAAGCTATGATCGATGATTCAGACCAAATAATTATCATGGAGAAATTGCATAATACTTTTCTAGAGGATCATTTTGATCTTGGTACTTCAATAACTAATTGGAAGATAAGAGATCCCGTAAGACCTGATGTAGATCCAGAGAAGGTGTACAAAGAATTAAAAAAAGAGGTTATCGCTCTTTAATCCTTCTCCCATCCTTCTCTTAGTATTCCGAACCAAATCACATCGACATATTCTCCATCTATGAATCTCTGATCAACCATACGGCCTTCCTGTCTAAATCCTAGCTTCTTTAATAGACCTTGTGATTTCTGATTAAATTCATATACCTTAGCTACCACTTTATGAAGGTTTAATTGATTGAAATAGTAATCAACACCTAATTTAGACGCTTCTGTCCCGATTCCTTGTGAGTGATATTCTTCGTCAAGGGAATAACCGAACTCACCGAATCTAGACTTCTGATCTTTTATGTTGAGCCCTATGTTCCCAATGATCTTCTCATCTTCTTTATGATATATTGCTAAAGTGATTCTAGTGTCATCATCTAGCCAATCTTCATACCATTCTTTCTCAGACTCTTTATTCTGCGGTAGGTAACTTCCTAATGGTATTCGAACTGTTTCTTGATTTAATATATCCCTGAATCTTTCAAGGTCTTCTTCCTCGATTGGATAAAGATCAATTTCTTCTCCTTTAATAAATGCCTGCCTATCCAAAACTTAACCACCAACTATACATATTAAATTATTCGATTCCTTTTTAATCTTCCTAAGTAGTGTCTCATGGAGAAATTATTATCGAGACCAATTATACTTAATCCTTGGTAATCTTTTATTATGAGTTATTTATTTATTACTTAAAGTATTTAATCTGGACGGGGATTAAAGATGAAGAAAAAAGTATCAATACTCATATTGCTTTTTCTTACCATTACTTTAACAGTGGCGACAGCTTCACCAATGAAAGCAGTGGAAATGAGAACTGGTAATAACGTTAATATAGATTCAGAAGTAGATGATGACTTATTCGTTACTGGATCAACAATAACGATAAATGAGCCAGCAGAAAGTGTAACAGCAGCAGGGGAAACCCTAATAATCAATGCTCCAATAGAGGGTGACGTATACTTTGCAGGAAGAAAGATAATAATAAATTCAACAGTAGAAGGCAAGATCGTAGGGGCAGCTTCAAACCTAATATTTAAAGGAGAAACAGATAACATTGTATTCGCCGGAAGAAAAACAGAAATAAGAACAGAAGGAATAGTAAACAAGGACGTATTCGCAGCAGCCGAAACATTCAACAATCACGGGGAGATAAAGGAAAACCTACATTTCAGCGGTCAGAACTTTGAAAATCAAGGAACTATAGGGTCAACTACATGGAATAAAGGTGATGCATTTGGAATAAACGAGCTAATATCTACTATTGTAACGGTACTTAAACTAATTACTATACTTGGATTTCTGATACTGGGATTAATTTTCATTAAATTTGCTCCAAAGGAGTTCTATAGTATAAGTGAAGAGAATAAGGATTCGCCTATAAGGAATACAGCGTTGGGATTCGTTGGTTTAATAGGGATTTCGATTGTAATAATGATTCTAGGAATTACTCTGATAGGTATTCCTCTAGCGATGGTAATGTGTATGTTATTTTCTTTAGGAGTAATAATCTCTACTTTAACAGTGTTCCATAGCTTTGCAGGAAAACTCATGGATATTTTAGGTATGGAAGTAGAGAATAACTATATATTATTCTTGGTAGGATTCATAGTACTTAACATACTCTTCTGGATTCCGTACCTAATAGGAGACCTGATCTTACTTATTACGGTTAGTCTGGGCGTAGGTTCGTTATTTTACTCGGTTAAAAAGAATTGGGATCAAATTAAGAAGTTTCTTTCATTTATTTATTTCTAATATTTTCGGTTAATGTAGCATTTCGTCAAATTTTCTATTCTTTTCTTAGGTTTAATCGAAACATTTAAAAAACCAGGGTCTACTATATTTAATATGATATTTAGCTACCTGGCATTCGTGGTGACACCTATGAATAAATGGAATGCAGGTAGATTAAGATCTATCTATATTTCCCTTCTCGGAATTACAGGGAAGAAATAATTTATATCAAAGGGTTGCTTGCCAGGTGGCCCCAAATAACTGTTCTCTGGATCTTAATGATCCAATATTTTTCGGTTCGAATTTATACGACTTTGATCCCACATGAGGTAGGTTTCATGCAAGTTTCAGATCATATACATGCTGAAGATGTTGAAGAAAAGCTAAAGAAGAAAGAAGTTAAAGAACTCAAAAATTTGGCGGAAGAGCCTGAAATGGTTCATTCATAAGGTCTAATCCTCTTTTCTTTCTTTTTTATTCTTTTAATTTAGATAGTCTTTCTCTTATTTCTTTTGTTTCTTTTTTTATTTCTACTAATTTTTGTTCCCTTTCTCTAACTCTGTTTTCAAGCTCTCTGATTCCGTAGTAGATTAATAGGATCACTGCTACTCCTAGTAGATAGTAGAATATTGTAATTATTGGAAGGAAAGAGCCTGTGAGAAATTGATAAAACCCAGTTTGCCTTAATCCAACTAGTATTCCAAAGAAATCTTGTTGATAAATTTTTTGGAAGATTTTGAGTAGAATTATGGAGGATCCAGATATTATTCCGTATATAATGTTTTCTTTTATGTTTATTATCTCTTTAGGCATTGATAAGTTTGCCGTTTCATCTAACCAACCTTCTCTAAGGTTTTTAAAGTATTGATTAAACTCTTTCTTTAATTCATCATTAGCTTTTTTTAATTCATCAAAGAGTTCGTCTAGCTCTTCAGGTATATTATGTTCTATTTTATTTTCTATTGTTTTCACTTCTTCTATGGATTTATCCAGTTCGTAATTTCTGTATCGTTCATAATATAGGATTAGATTACTTGCTATTCGTACTAGTGATAAAATTAAGACAACGTGTAATGCGATAAACACAAAGTCTAACAAAGTAACACCATGTAATCTATTAAGTTTAGTCTAATAAAATTTATGAAAGTTACTTTGGTTGAGAAACTGTTTTAGGTGGGGCCGTAACAAGTATAATTAATTATTGTTAGTTAATCACATTATTTTTTGGGAAAAATTAACCATTAGATGACAAGACCCAAACCAACATTCAAAAACAGTAAAAAACCAAAGAAAACAAAACTAAAAATCGAAAAACCGTCCAAAACAATCAACAAAAGACGAAGGAACCCAATCAGACAAATTCTGAAAATCAATCCATTTATAATCAGTATGCTCCCAATTCAAAGAAACCTCAGGTCTATCATTAAAGCCAAACAAAACGGGAAAAGTCACCCAAAAACAATCCATACCCCAGAACTTAACTCGATCCCCTAACTTAACCGACGAAACACTACTAAGAGAAATCCCAGTCTCCTCAACCAACTCGTTGAAGGCAATCTCCTCCACAGGCACCAACCTATCAAAATATCCTGTAACAACACTCCATGAATTCTTAAACTTGCTAACAGACTCACCCCTCTTCAACAATAAAACTTCGCCATCATGATAAACAAAACTTGTAACAGTAGGAATCGTATTAGCTTCTCTATAATCAATTCTACCGTCATCAAGGCTAGGAAGTTCTTCATATTTCTCTTTAACTAGATCCGGTACCTTTGAACTCTTTTCCATCGAAATTCACCAAAAATGTCGAATAAACTATTCAATACTATTAATGATCCGAAAAAGAGGTTAATAAAGCTTTCTCTTAACTAAACACTAAAGAATTTCATTAACCTAGGAAAGGAAATACGAAAACCGAAGCCAGAATACTAACTTAGAAATTCGACCAGAAGATGCACCCATTTTCTAAGGTAATCAGAAAAGCAGTTATTAGTGTAAAAAACAAATAGGGAATGGAGAAAAACATGAGAAAAACAAAAATTGTAGCAACCATAGGACCAGCTTCAAACACAGAAAAAAATTTAAAACGCTTGATCGAAGCTGGAATGAATGTTGCACGTCAGAACTTTTCACATGGAAGCCATGAAGAACACGGAAAAAAATCTGACAGAATAAAAGGACTCAGTAAAGATGTTGGAGTAATGATGGATACTCAAGGCCCGGAGATCAGGCTAAGAGAAGTAGAAAAAGGTTTAACTCTCGAATCAGGAGATGAGATCGAGCTAGTAACAGAGGATATAGTAGGTGATGAAAACAAGATCCCAGTGGATTACGAAAACATTACAGATTACCTAGAGGTAGGTACCAATATCCTAGTAGATGACGGTAACATAGAACTAGAAATAAAAAAAGTGAAGGAGGACCGAGCAGTTTGTGATGTAATATATGGAGATAAGGTTTCTTCACGAAAATCTGTAAATATTCCTGGCAAAGATGTTGGTTTAAGAGCTCCAACAGAAAAAGATAAAGAAGATATTAAATTTGGAGCTAAAAAGAATTTTGATTTTGTATCAGCCTCATTCGTTAAAAGTGCAGAAGAAATAAGAAATATTAAAAGACTAATTGAAAAACAAAACTCTAATATGGATGTTATAGCAAAAATAGAGCATATGAAAGCAGTTGAAAACCTAGATGAGATTCTAAAAACTGCTGATGGAATAATGATCGCTAGAGGAGACCTAGGAGTTGAAGTACCTGCCTCAGAAGTCCCTCTACTACAAAAAGAAATAATCCAAAAATGCAACAGACAGGGAAAACCCGTAATCACGGCAACCCAAATGCTTACATCAATGACCCAAAGCCCGAGAGCAACCAGAGCCGAAGTATCAGACGTGGCCAACGCAGTCATGGACGGAACTGATGCCGTCATGTTATCAGAGGAAACAGCCATAGGAGAATACCCAGTAAAAACAGTTGAATTCATGTCAGAAGTCGTTGAAAAAGTAGAAAAATCAATGAAAGACAAAGTACACCACACAGTAC
>CAYTEI010000065.1:0-9984 GCA_964436705.1 uncultured Thermococci archaeon | reverse complement strand
ATCTTCTTATAACCGTGTTCTGAGTAGGGTTCTCTCGTGTCCCAATAATAAGGTCTAATCTCGTCCTGAAAAATTACCTGCTTATACCATTTAGAAGTATCATAAACTGTAAGGCTACCTTCCTCATACTTAATCTTAGTCTCTCCGTCTAATTCTATATGAAAAGAAAGAGGGTCTATATATAAAAACATACCTGAACCTAAAGTAATAACTATACTTGCTAATACAATCGTCCAGATAGTTTTCTTTTTGTCCATTTTATCATTTTATCATGATGAGCAGATGGAACCTCCACTCTGGAAGGTAATACAATCCACATTTGTCATATTTTTATTATTCATATCAACATTACTTGTAGGAACTTCATCATCTAATTGTGTATTCTCGTCTGCTTCACAGGTTCCATCTCCACTTAAAAAAGTATTTGTTCCTGAACAGGCAGTTGAGGCGTTTGTATCTGTATTTGCTTCAAATCTATCTGTGAAACTTGCAGTTAAATCACTTAATCCTTCTCTTCCCAAAGTTAGAGTTTTAGTATCAGTTCCTGAAAAACCTACACTATTTACATAATTATTAACATTGTCCAAATAATAACTTCCTTCTTCTCCGTCTAATTTATCAGAATTATCGGAATAATTAACATTTAAATCTCCTTCTTGACTATCTTCTATCCAGTTTTCGTTAGTTATGTTTTGTTCTTTAAGTGTGATAAGATTATTCAAATCAGCAGCATTATCTAAAATTCCTTCCGATGTTTCCCAGTATTCTGAAGTATTTACTGACTGTCCTCCTATAATGTTATCAGTAATAATATTATTCGCATCTGTTATATTATTGTTATTCATATCTATATTTCCTGACATAGTGAACGAGTCTATAAAATTAGCATTAGTAATATTATAATAATCTTTGAGGTCTATATTTTCATAAGGCGTCCACGAGGAAATAAGTGGAACTAAGAGTGCTACTGCTATTACAGTTATCAATAACCAAATTTTTTTATTCATTTTATTTTTCAGCGATAGCTAGTGTATTTGAAACATCAAACAGTACAACTTTTTCAGCAGAAACTCCATTATCTCCTAGAGCTTGCGCTAGCTCTTGAGCTGCTGTAGTACCTGACTGGTCTGATTCAAAATACAAATATCTACCTTTCTGTGTTCTTGTTACAGTCATTTTTATTTGTTAGGGATGTCTGCACCAATTTCCTTAGCCTCTTTCTCTATCTCTTCTCTAGAGGCAGGACTTTGCTTACCGTTGTCTTTTTTCCACTGAACCCTTTCTCTCTTTTTCTGAAGTCTGTATTCTGGTAATTTGGCCACAATACTTTTCTCTTTCTCCACTTGTTTTTGAGCCTCTTTCCTGGTTTTGTAAAACTCGAATACATCCGGATCATACTTTGCGAACACTCCAGTCTTTGAATCCAAGTCATACTTACCTTCTTTTTTGTTCCACTTCAATTCTTTTCTAGCTGCGATTACGTCATCCCAACTGAACTCGTTTATCGGAACAAACTGGCCCTTTCTTATGGAGAAAGGTTCACTTCCGTTCGGGTTAACAACAGTTGTTTTTCCACCTTCTAACTTGTACTTAGTACCTGGGTTAGATATGGAATCGAAAGGTGCGAATACCTTAAGTTTTACCCATATAGGTTTTTTTTCTGGCATTTTTAGATTTGCCCTCCTGATTTGTTTAGTTAATATAATGAATAATCTGGGATTTAAATATTTTTCTATAGTTTTTCTCTTCCGTCCTTATACTTGTCCCGGACTTTACCTACAAAATTTAAGTATAGGCATGTGTTTCCTGGGTCACATCCCATTTTCCTAATCTCATCCTTCTTATTGAATTTTTTTTCTTTAGTATTCTTGATAGTTTCTAATTGAAGTAAATTGAACACTTTACTCATATACCACTTATCTTTAACCAGGTCCATTCTTTTAGATAATTTAGAACCTGAAAACTCTGTAAGATCATTAAGAACTCTTTCATGAACACTTTCTTCTACTACGAAATCCAGAACCTTCAGCTCTCTGACTTTACCATTAATTGAGCCTAGCTGATAGAGCCTTTGCTGTAAACCTTTTAGGAGCTTGCTCCAGTCTTGTGGAAAAGCCTCACCTATTGCTATTATATGCATTTTGAGCTTTCATGATTTCCCTGTAAGCTTCCACATAGGATCTGAACTCTACTCCAAACTTATAGCCTACTTCTCTTAAATCGTCCCAGCTCAGAGACTTTAAGTCATCCAGACTATATACTCTTTTTTTATTAGCCTTCTTCTTAGATTTTTTACTAAGTTTCTTAACTGCCTTGGAGCCAGAGCTAGCTGAGCTACGGGCAACCCTGTTTATTCTATCTCCCATTTTTAGAAGGTAAAGAAGTTAGAGCCGTTAAAGTACAGACCAGCGCTTCCATAATTAGTAGAAACTAAAGATGTACCGCTTGACGCGTCTGAACCATCAACATTACAACTAACATTCACGTTAATTGCATCAGTTCCAGCACTACCACCTTCATCAACAATAACTAAAGTAAATCCTTTCTTTTTCAAAGAATCCGGAATAGTTACTGTATGAGATGAACCATCGCTAGTATCTACACCAATTATATGATCTCTTTCTGTAGCAGTTACATCATTCTGTCCAGCAGAATTAACTCCTACTACTTGCTCTCCAGAGATGTTTAATCTCTGTCCATATATTTGGCCTGAATGAAATCCAGCTCTTCTTGATATTCCCATTGTTTTATTCTCCGAATTTTAATTCCGTCTGCCCTGCTAAGCAAGGCACCTTTTTATCCCTCTTAGAAAAAAAATTAGAGGTAAAAAAATAAATTAATTTTTTGGAGTCTAGTTGTCAGTTACTTGAACTTGACAGACAGCACCATCTAGTAAGAGTTCCACATCATAAGCAGCATCTGCATATATGTAGTGAGCGTTCCTTCTTTTTCTGAACTCGTAGTCATAGTTTGGTTTTTCTTTCCAAACCAAAGTAGCTGGGAATTTGTTCTGTTGGTTTTTACCAATCATAAAGCAAATTCTTCCATTAGCGTTTGACCAGTCTCCAGTAGTTTTCTGGGCGATGTTAGTAGTTGAAATAACTCTAACACCTAAGTACTGACCAATTTCTCCTTTCATAACTACTTCATTACTACCGTATTCAGCTGCATTAACGAACTGAGAATCTTTCTTCAGTTGACCTGTTTGAACTGGATGTACTACAAGAGCAAAAGGTTCATAGTTGTTTTCCCTTAGCTTTTGGTCAGCGTCAGCAATAACATCTGGTGTTAAAACGTCTCCACTTTCCAAAGAAGCTGTAGATGTAGCGTCACCACCATAAACTGTATTAGTACTTGATGTTTCGTACTCAGTTATGATGTTGTTTTCTATGTTCTTTTCCACATCCTGCACTATAGAATACTTTGCATGATCAACTAAATCAATATGTGACGTATCAGCTATTTCCTTAGAAATAACTATACCATACTGATAATAGTTAATTGCAGAATCTATGTAGTGCAAGTTGGTAAGTTCAGTCCAGTTTCTTACATCAGTCTCATCACCTGAATCAGTTCCTTCGTTCAGACTTAAATGAGCTTCTTCAAGGAACAATTTCTTACCGTAATCTCTGGTTCCAACTAACTCTGTATCATGGTTAACCAAATTTTGGAAGTACCGAAAATCCTGGCCAACTCTTGCGATTTCTTCAGTAAACCTAGTTAGTCTAGTGGAAGTAATAGCGGTGCTATTGCTTGAGGATGTAGTGCTAGTATCTGTAGCTCCACCTTCAGCAGCTAACTCCATCTTATCTCTTCCTTCTTCTGAACCAGCTAATTCTTGGATTGTTCTCATTTTTGTTTCTCCATCTCTTGCATGTACTCGAGCATACCTTTGTTTATCTCCTTAGAAGAAAGTTCTTCCTTATTTTCATCAGAAGATTCTTCACCAGAACCTTCATCAGACCCTCCCTCATTCATCTTTGCCTGAGACTTTTGAGGGTAAGGATAAGGATATTTCTTTTTCTTCTTAGCGGCATTTTCCTCTTCATCTGACTTTTCTTGGTCTAGCTGTAACTTTTGTACATAACCGTCATGTGCAGATTTAAGGGCCTGTCTAGCTTCAGAACTCATTTCCTTAAGTTCTTTAAGTCTAGATTCAGCATTTGCCTCAGAGGTAAACCCTATGCTCTTTTCCAGCTCAAGAATTTTTTCAGAGAATTCGTTTCTCTCTTTTTCCTTGTAAGATTCCAGCTCTTTTTTGAGCTCTTCTATCTGCTTGTCTTTCTCAGAAAGTTCGTTCTTTTTCTGAGCTAACTCTTCTTTTGTTTCTTCTGATTCTTGAGCCATATTATCTTTAGAGTTTGATTTAGTTTGTGAGGAAGAACTAGGTTCTTCATTGTTGAGCATTGTGTCTCTTACAGCAGGTCTTAATACGAAAGAGAAACTGTGGAATTTTGGATCTACTGCATATTTCTGTCCATCCTTAACTACTTTTTCAGCATCTATTGTTGGGGATATTCCCCATTTAGCTCCTGCTTTTAATTTTTTATAAGGATCTTCTTCCAGTAATACCAAATCGCCTCTTACTTCCTGTTTACTATCATCAGCCTTTAACTCTTTAACATATCCACAGTAATTCCTTACTGAATCCTGATGGTCATAAAATAATCCAGCTTCTTCTCCGGAACTTAGGTTTTTCTTAAGTTCTTCCCAAGTATAATAAACACCGTTATGTTCTCCGGGTCTCATCAACAATTTGTCTTTTAGAACTTTCTGTTTATTTTCTAAATCTTCCTTAGAAAGCTGACTAAACTCTTTTACAGAAGGCATAACATCTAATTTTTCCCTTTCTTCTAATTCTGGAGCCACTAATTCCGCTGGCATTGTATTATAATAATGTGCTAATTCATATTTAAATGTTTTGAAACGTTCAGTTTATCTAACCAGTTATATACTGTCCTATTAGGCCTGTCTAATTGCTTCGCAATATCCGAAATTCCCACTCCCCAGCGATAGTGGAAAGCCATAAATCTTTTTTCTTCATCATCAACATCTTCCCCTTTTCTTGAGAGACTGTTCTGGCTGGGAGCTTGAGATTTTGTTAATCTCCATATTTGAGATTCTTTAGTACTTCTTGAGAACACATAAATCCCTTCTAATTTATCACCCTTAAATTTAACATGTAATGTAGTCGGGTCTTGTTTAATAATATCTATCTCGCCCTCATCTACTAATTCTATATTTGCATTAATTTCCTTATTCGGATTTACATAACTTTCTGGCTTATAGGTTCCTGGTTTGAAGAAATCATCTTCTCCTTCGAATTCTGAAGCTGAGACTTCGTCTGTATGTATAGGGTTGTCATCCAAATGGAATTTTTTTCCAGCTACTTTGATGTGCCAGTCCTCCTGTCTTGTTTTTCTGACAACTTCCTGACCTTTCCACCATCTATAAGTTAATTTGAAATTCTGTGCATTCTCATCCTTGCTCAAGGCCAATTTTTCTCCCTTGTCTAATTTCTTTAGCTCTGATTTAAATTGTTCCCTTAATTTCTTTCTCCTTTCCAACCTCTCACTTTTAGAAAGTCCATCTTTCCAGTAAGCTAGAGACGGAGCAACTTTCCTCTCCATATTCGCAGGCAAAGCAGAGCCGAACTCCGGGAGCCACTCCTGCTCTATAGCTCTCTCTGAAAGCACATAAGGCTCCTGAGATTCAGGTTTCCAGAAGTACCATGTTAATCCTTCTTTTTCTTGTGACACTTGTCTAAACAAGAATCTACCTTTCCACTTTTTACCTCTTAGGAAGAACTCCTTGAAATAAGGCTTTTGTGCTCCTAAATCAATACTTCCTCTATCTATAGTGATGAAAATTCCGGGATAAAATCTAGTTCCTCCTGGCTGAGGTTCCACTTGTCTAGGAGCTGTAACCCCAGTAGCGGAAATCCACTCATGAGGTTCTGGATTTTTTGGCTCAGACCACAACTTTTCTACCTCTTTCTCACCTTCGGGACCTTTTCTCTTTTTTGGTTTCCCTGTTTCCATATCAACTTTCCAATAATCCTCTTCTTTAACCATCTCTTTTACAGAATTAAAAACTTCACTTTTTAATGATTCTGGAGGCTCTTCTATTACTTTTTCACTTGACTTATCAAATTTATAAAATATAGCGTCATCCCACTTTAGAGTTATGTTATCATCTTTTTCTAAACTCCAGTGCTTCTCTAATTCATCATCTAAAGACGGCTCGTCCTCCTGAGCGGCTATAGTAAATCCTCCCAGAGAACCATCTCCTCTTTCGTATCTAAAATCTATGTGTTCACTCCCTCCTCTAATGTGATGTTGAAGGACAAATTTTCTATCTCTCTTTTCTTTTAATTCTAAATTTTCCATTAACTCCATCGGAGAGTCGTGCTTCATATTTCTTTTATTCATCTCTTTTATGACCTTGTCATGCAATCCTTTAACTAGCTCTTTAGTTATTTTAGTCCCGGTATCAGATTTTAAATCCTTACCAGCTTTTAAGGAAGCCATCCAAGCATGTAAAATTCTATGATCATCTAACAAAACCCTATCTTCTACATTACTCGGTTTATAATCTTTCGGTTCAGCGATTAACATTTCCTTTAGTTCATTAGAACTATTTTCTATTTTAGGAACCTCTTTTTTCTCTTTTGAGCCTGAAGTTTTTTCTACTATATCTTTGGCTTCTTCTATTGAAAGCTCCTTCCCTTTTCCTTTTCCTACAACTCTAGGAGACCACCAATTAAACCAAGTTTCTCCTGTATTTGGATCTTTGTACTGGTTTAAATCTACAAATACCACTTCCAGTTTATCCCCAACATCTACATCTATAGAAGTATTGAAAGTTTTTCCTATGTAAGTTTTGTCCTCTATTCCGCATGTATAGTAAAACGTATCTTCAGTTCCTTCAACTTTATGTTTAGCCAGAACTTGTGCAGTGACCTTAACTTCTTCCTTAAACTTAATCATTTTATCGGTATCACCATCCAGCTTATACTTATGACCCGGAACTTTAAACATAGCCCCTTCAGAACCTTTCTGATTAATAAATCTCTTAGCATACCTTCTTAATTCTCTGAAAGAATTTGCTGTTTCCTGTTTTGTATCCCTAATATTATCTGCTCCTGATAAATTTAACTTTCCGATAAACTCATGCCTCTTTTTATACGGGTACTCGTGAACATCCTTGCCATCAAACCAAACACAATCGTACAGAGTAGCCATCATATTTTTCTCTTCTTCCTCTACTTTATCAGAATTAAGTACTCCTGCTGTTTCTGCTCTTGCGACATGTTCCCCGTTCTTCCACAATTCAGCTTCAAATCCTGCCACAAAATCATGTTCCATAATCTTGAATTGCTCTGCTATTGTAGGAATTTGCTTTGTATAATCTTCTCCTTCTTCTGAAAATATTTTAACTCTATCCTTAACTTTATGAACCTGACATCTCACACCATCATACTTAGGTTCTACTATTATAGGAAAGTCCCACTTTAACTTCTTTATAGTTTCTTCTATTGTATCCAGGGAATAAATTTCCTCTTCCTCTCTTCCATGTGTAGGCTTAGGCTGGGTGAAAAATCTGAAGGGCTTAATCTCATTTTCTTTTTCTGACTTTTCTGCTTCTTCTTCCTTACTTAGTTTCATCCTGGTTTTTTTCTCAGACATGTGATGAACTTGTCTTGAATTAACCTTACACATTAAAGAGAATAGAGGCACGTAATTAGTGAAAGGTCCATGTATATTATCATCGTAAAGGAAGTGCAATCTATTCCACAATCTTTTAGGAAGCATTCTCATTATTCTGAACTTTAGAGGCATATCCTCATCCTCATCTTTAGGAGTATTTTTCTTAATAAGAATATCAATATCTCCAGTAGTCTTGCCGTAATTTGCTAGACCACCTACTAGGTATACAAAAGGCTCTTTAATTTTAAAATCATCTACATTTTTTAGAACTTCGTTGAGATATATCTCGCTATCGTTTCCTTCATTCGACTGATTTATTTCTGCGTATTTTTTTTTCCCTGCCATTACATCACCTAATTATTTACTTTTACACAACCCTTACTGGTACATTTAACTTTTCCTCTTACGTTCCCTTTGGTTAAGTTTTGTTTATCACTATATAAATCCTGAAGAACCTTCTCTTTATTAATTTTTTTCCATTTGCTACTACAATAGTCATAATCGTAAGAATCTGATTTATTATAATAACATCTAAGACCATCTGATTTGATTCCGTTTGGACAATTTCTGATTTTCTCCTCATCAGTGCATTTATATAGGGGCTCATCTGATTTTAACACCTCATCTATGCTTAATCCTGATATAGTTCCAACTAGTAAAACTAAAAATCCTATTCCTGCTAGTTTTAAATTTTCTTTACTTTTCTGTTTCATTTTCTTAAGTTATAAATCCCTCTGGTCCTTTCATGTACACCGTTTGGCCAGTACTAGGGAATTCCATATTTGAGGTATTTATAGTTGCAGTAACAGTGAAATTTCCTGAATCTACAAAAGTTAGATTTCCATTTCCCAAATCGCAGTCTGACGAGATTACACAATAGTTGGACATGTTTACTTTCCAATTTGACCCTGTTCCTGGACAAATACAATCGGCCTCAGTAACCTCAGTCGTAAAATTCCAGGTATCTGACAAGGTTGCTAACTCTCCATCTGTAACATTAACAAACCATTCATAAGTTTGGTTATTATCTAATCCAATCCATTCATAAGTCGCTTTAGAATTATTTGCTAAGTTTGTTACGTTACCGATTTCTTTTTTCAAATCCCACCATATAGCCTCTTCAACTATCTCTGTTCCATAACCTCCACTTATGCTTCTTAGGACTACCCAATTATTCCCATCATAACAACTCCAATTATTGTAGTAAGTTCCACTTGATGGACTATGACCCCATACCCTTAATCTCATTTTTTCATTATTAAGGCAACCAGAGGGCAATGTTAAATTTTTCTTATTATAATTACCATCTACTGCATCCAGTATTTTCCATTTAGCCGAAGAGAACTCTTCTGGCTTGGAATAATTCATCCAAAGGAAACCAGTTTCACCATCCTCAATATTAATGTAATTCGTCTGATCTGTCTGCCAACCACCATCTCTCCAGTCACCATCCTCATATCCAACCCAAATCCCTTCTATTCCATAGCTTCCTGAATAATTGATCAAACCTTTATCGGTGTCTAATGGAGGGTCTTGATCGTCTGCTGTTTGTCCAGAATCATTATCTGTAATATTTGTGAATTCTTGATAATACCAATCATGTTCAAAATCCCAATAAAAACTAACATTTCCAGTATCTCCATCTGGGTCGGAGTAAGTTACATTTAATATTGGAGAAGTTGAAACACCTGTTTCCCCATCATTTGGGTTATTTAGAGTAGGTTGGTTTGGTGCTGTGTATCCTGGTGTCCTAAAAATAGATGACTTTTCAAACATAGAAACTCCGAAATGGTCAACGTCTGGACTGAAATCGCATCCACGGGCTGTTGTATCAGTTCCAACATACGTATCTAAACTCCATCCTGCTTCTATATCCCACTGATAGAAATTGTTGTTATAGCTTGCAGCTCCTAACCATTTCCCTGAACTAGAGAAAGACATATCGTTTACCCATGCAGTCCCTCCCACATCTGAAGGTTTTGTTAGCGGGCTGGCTGACAATTCAGACCAATCTGTAGAATTATATAACTCAATCATCCCATTATCTAGACCTGCTGCTAATACTGAATCATCCTTTTTCCAAGCTATTGACCTAATATCGGCGCTAGTCGAAATATTTTTTACATTATTCCATGGTTGAGACTCATAAACATAAACTACAGAATCACCTCCTCCATAAGCCCAATAATCACCTGCATGGTCGAAATTAGCACCTTTATTTAGATATTCTGCTATGGCTGAATGATATATCTGGTTCCAATTTGAGGTGTTATGC
>CAYTEI010000064.1:0-10164 GCA_964436705.1 uncultured Thermococci archaeon | reverse complement strand
TTAACTCTTAAAAAACTTAAAGTAAGACATGCATTACGAATCGGGTTTCTTTTCGGATTGTTCCAATCAATAATGCCCCTAGTCGGGTGGCTAGCAGGTTTAACCATAAAAAACTTCATAGAAGGAATAGACCACTGGGTAGAATTCATACTTCTTGCAGGAATTGGACTAAAGATGATCTACGAATCCTTCCAACTAGAGGAAGAAAACGATCTCGATCCCACAAGCTTATCCATCCTCTTAATATTTTCAGTAGCCACTAGCATTGACGCCCTAGCCGTAGGAATAAGCTTCTCACTAATACAGGTATCAATACTAACACCAGTAATAATAATAGGGATAATCACATTCATACTATCATTCACAGGAGTATACATAGGTGACAAATTCGGACACCTATTCGAAAACAAAATAGAAATACTAGGTGGAATAATATTAATAATAATAGGATTAAAGATATTACTTGAACATCTCCTAATAATATGAAGAACCCATTATTCTAAAACCCTTATATCATCAACTTTGCCGTCACCATCCTTATCCAAACCTTTTATCACTTTATGAAACTCTCCACCATCGTAATCTCCTAAGATTTTATCATGGAGCTGGGTAATAGCGATTATACATGACTTTGTTCCGGGGAAATCAAGTCCTGATAATAGTATTCTAGCTTTGCCGTCTTCGTATTTCTTTGCTATTAATCCGATGTTATCTTCTCTGTAGCTCTGACCTGTTTTTTCTGAAATTATTTTCCAGGATTTTTCCCAATTAAATTGAATGTCTAGTTGTTCGTTGATATCCATCGTTACTGTATTCGTAATTGGTCCGCCTATTAGGATTAGATGTCGGTCTGTTGCTCCTTCTGCCTTGACTTCTGTATCGAGTTTAACGATAAACCTGTTTTCTAGGTTTACGTGTTTTCCTAGGAATACTCCTAGTTGGATTGCGTAGTGTCCGTCTCTGGATGAGGTGAGGAATGGCCCATGTTCGCTTGGGTCTCCAACTACCACGCTTCCTTTGAATGTTTTGGTTTCTATGAATTCTTTAAAGAAGTTATATAGGTGGTCTGGAATGGTTTCTGTTGCATTTTTTATTTTTCTTTGTTTTCCTGGTAGTTCTATTCCGTATGCTTCTGAGGTTGGTTCGTAGTATTTGCTGGTGCCTCCGTGGGTTCTTCTTTCTTCTTTGATTTTGATTAGGTTGTTTTCTTTGAGTTTTTTTATGTGGTAGTATACTTTTTGTTCGTTGATATCAAGTTCTTCCGCTATTTCTGTGGGGTAATGTGGATTCTTGTTTAATAATTTCAGAATTTTCCATGATGTTTCATTAAGTGCTGATTTAAGGTTCTCTACGTTGTCGAAAATTTTTATTTTTTTGGAATGGACTTCTTCTTCATCTTCTTTTAGTAATCTTCTTTTCATATTACCAGTGTTAGTAGGTAGAACCCAACCATTATAAATTTTTTTATAACGGTTGGATCATTATTTTAAATAAGTTTAAATAAACCCGTGGGGAAAAAGATATGGTGATATAGTGTGCGGAATAATCGGCTGTATCGATGCTTCCCAAGGCCCAGTAAATAACGAAAAAGATCAAGGAAATGTATCCCAACTACTATATAAAAGCCTGAAAAAACTAGAATACAGAGGATACGATTCAGCCGGAATATCAATCATATCTAACCCCGATATGAAAGTAAGAAAAGGCGTAGGAAAAATAGATGAAGTGAAAGAAAACCAAAACTTCTTAGACGTAAACGGAAATATCGGAATAGCCCACACAAGATGGGCCACACACGGAGGAGTAACAGACTACAACGCCCACCCACACACAGACTGTAACGAAGAAATCTCCGTAGTACATAACGGAATAATAGAAAACTACGAAGAACTAAAAGAACAATTAAAAAACAAAGGACATGAATTCACAACTGAAACCGACTCTGAAGTAGTCCCACACCTACTAGAAGAACTATACGAAACAAACAACCTATTCGATTCAGCAAAAAAGCTTGACTCAAAGCTAGAAGGATCATATGCCATCTTAATCATCCACAAAAACGAACCAAACAAAATCATAGCACTAAGGAACTCCTCACCTCTCGTAGTAGGTGTAGGGGATAAAAGAAATTATTTAGCATCTGACGCACCAGCATTTATAGATGAAACCCAAAAAGCAATATTCTTAGAAAATCACGACGTAGTCTCCCTAACTGAAAACAATATAAAAATCTATAACACACAAAAAGAAGAATTAGTTAATAGAAAAGTAAAAGAACTAGAATGGGATCCAGAAGAAGCATCCAAAGAAGGATACGATCACTTCATGCTAAAAGAAATAATGGAACAACCAGAAGTATCAAAAAAAGCACTAATGAACCAAAAATCAAAGTTAAAAAAAGTAAAAAAACTATTAGAAACCAAAAATAATGTATACTTCACCGCATGCGGAACCTCCAGACATGCAGGCCTAATAGGAGAATACCTACTATCAGAAGAAGGAATAAGATCACAAACCATCCTAGCAAATGAATTCCAATACAAAAGTAACAAGATCAAAGATGATGACGTAATAATAGCGATTAGCCAGTCGGGAGAAACAGCTGATCTACTATCAAGCCTAAAAAACCTTGAAACTGATCCCGCCATTATATCCATAGTTAACGTGAAAGGATCAAGCCTAACCAGAATGTCGGATATCAATCTATACATAAATGCAGGACCAGAGATTGGAGTAGCATCTACAAAAGCATTTATAAATCAATTAATGGTAATAAATCTTCTAAAAAATTTAACCAAATACGACTTAGAAACCTCCAAACAAAAACTATCCCAAGTGTCGGATAAGATAAAGAAAACAATAGATCAAAATATAGAACCAATCAAAGAACTGTCAATCAAAATGAAGAGCAATGAAAACATATTCTTCCTTGGAAGAGGAAAATATTATCCAATAGCTCTGGAAGGATCTCTCAAACTAAAAGAAATAAGTTACCTACACGCAGAAGGATTAGCCGGTGGAGAACTTAAACACGGAACCCTATCCTTAGTCCAAGAAGGAACCCCAATAGTAGCAATAGCCCCATCAGGCAAAGAATACGAAGATATAAAATCAAACCTCGAAGAAGTAAAATCCCGAGGAGGAACACTAATCACAGTCTCCGATATAGAACCTCCAAATGACTACTTATTAGAAATTCCAGATTCTGAAGCAAATGATATCCTATCAATAGTACCACTACAACTATTAGCTTACTATACAGCGGTGGAAATAGGAAATGACCCGGATAAACCAAGAAACCTAGCGAAAAGTGTGACAGTGAAATAATTATCAATTACTCTTAATTATCTTTTCTAATCCTAAAACATTTATATACTAGAAGCATTACCTAAATTGATGAAGAATGGATCTAGAAGAATTTGAATTAGAACTGGAGCTAGATGGGAAGTCTAGCAACACAATTGAGACCTATTCTTATTACGTAGGAAAATTTTTATCATTCATCGATAAAGAAGCCATAGAAGAAGTTACGGCAAAAGATGTGAAAGAATTCTTAATTAATTTAAAAAGAGAAGAATATTCTAAGAAAAGCATGCACCTAGTAACAGAATCTCTAAGATCATATTTCAAGGAAGTAGGTCGAGATGATATTTTAAAAGAAATCGAACCACCACAAGCTCCAAAATCCCTACCAAAAGCCCTTACCAAGAAAGAAGTATCGGATTTCATGAACTCCATACCCGATCATAAACTAAGAGATAAAACCATAGTAAGATTACTATACTCCACAGGACTAAGAGTTAGTGAAATAGCAAATTTAGAAATTAACGAAATCGATCTCGATGAAAGACTATTAAGAATCGAGAAAGGGAAAGGGGAAAAGGATAGAATAGTTCCAATGAGTAAAGAAGCGAAAAATGTCCTGGAAGAATATTTGAGAAACAGAGACACGGGACCAGTATTCCTAGGAAATGACGGGAACAGCCTAAACCCAGAAAAAATCAGATACATATTTAGAAAATACTCAGAAAAATCAGGAATAAAATGTACGCCACATACTCTAAGACATACTTTCGCAACCCACATGCTTGAAGAAGGAACAGATGTCAGAGTAATCCAAAATATTCTCGGACACGCATCTCTAAACACAACCCAAATCTACACAAAAGTATCAGCTAAACACCTCAAAGACTCATATGATGAAGTAGATCTAGTACAGTAAAAAAGCAAAAAGTTAAATGTAATCCTAAGAAATCCTCAATATGAATCCACTAACCCACTTCCTAGCAGCTTACTTCTTAACCAATCTGACAATAGGCAATGCCAGTCAATACATACTACTAATAGTGATTTCTGCAACATTCATAGACCTAGATCATATTCCCTACATTATTAAGAATTTCAGAGAATTGAGGGAGAGAAAATTTGGCTCAGAGGGAAGAACAAGATTCCATGAACTATATGGAATGACATTATTCTCCTTATTATTATCGCCAATTTATATTTTTTATCCTATTGTAGAGATTAAGATCGTTATGGTAGGAGTTGTATCTCATTACTTTATTGATCTTGTGTCAGGATATGCTAGGCCTTTGTATCCTTATTCTGAGAGAGAAATTTTTCTTAATCTGATACCTGATAAGTTTCGGGTTCCGGTTGAGGTAGTAATTACGATGTTTTTTGGGTGGTATCTTTGGATGACCCTGTGAAAATGGGCTTTTCTCTTAAGATGAGGAAGCCAATTGACAGATTTTTAAGATCTTTAAATATTCCTAAAATGGATCCGAATAAGATTTCTGGGTCTTCATTAGTTCTTAGTTTATTCATCCCCATCTCTATGGTTTATAGTAGGTTTTTGGCTATACTGATCTTGTTTTTGGTGTTGTTTTTGGATTATTTGGATGGTTTTATTGCGAGAGAGTATGGGCTTGATGATCAGGAGGGCTATATTGTTGATGTGGCTGTGGATAGGGTTTCTGAGGGGCTTATATTTTTATCAGTGATTAATCCGTGGTTTTTCTTTTTTGCTTTGAATAATTTATTGACTATTGTTAGTTTTAAGAATAAAAGACATGTGATTTTACCTTTGAGGCATTTTTTTCTTGTTTTCTTGATCTTTGTTGAGTTAGCTAGGTTTCTTTAGGTTGGTGTCTTTTTTCCTCGATTTCTTCTTTTAACTCATCTATGTCCTTTATTTCGTCTAAATCTTCTTTATTGAAGAATGGTACGTGTTCAACTCTTTCTTTCTTCTTTTTCTCAACTACGAACATTGCTTCCGACTCTGTTGCATTGGTTATATGGGACACGATCTTGGCTTTTTTATCAACTACTGGACTTTCTATTTTATTAACACCAGTCAAAAATGTGAATGAATCCTTTTTAGAAAGAGCCTCAAAAGGTGCTTTATGGATCTGAGTCACTAATAGACCTAAATTATCGAGTTTAGAAAAAACATCGATCTGAAGCTTGTTCTCTCCTTTTGAGTTCTTTTCTGGTTCCTCTTTTACCTCTTGATCTTCCCTTCTATCCAATGGATTAATTGGTTTGAGGATCGAGGGTGACCCAAGTATCTCTTTTAGTTTCACTGCTTTATTCAGTGTAGCATCTTGGTCATTTTTTTCATATTTGTATATAGTGCTTCTAGAGACTCCAACGAGGTTCGCCAATCCTCCTAGGGTCATGTTCTTCTCTTTTCTTGCTTTTTCCAGTTCTTCGCCATCAATTGATACATATAAACCACCCTTATCAGAATAGGCAATTGGTTTTTCTCCTTCAAATAAGTTCTTGAATGTTTCTAGACTCATTGACTTGACTTCGGTCTTTTCATAGACAACTCCTGGTCCAAGTTCTCCTCTACGATTTTTCTTACCTATAATTAATGGAATACCGTTAAAGAAATTAGATATTCTTCTTATATCTCTTGCATGCTCTTTAGAAATAGAGTCTATATTCATCAATACTTTAATGAATAGTATATTAAGATCTCTAACAGCAAGTAGATTAAAGCAGGTTGACTTCACTTTATTTACAGAGAAGGTTTCAAATCCGGACCGCTCAAGAGTTTTGGCTACCTCACTCAACATCATGTATACCAACAATGCAATAATATAAAAAGGTTATCTTCGAATCCTTCGGTGTGAAATAATGTGTCTTGCGATACCAGGAGAAGTAATAGAAATAAACGATAAAGAAGCAACCGTTGATTTCGGCGGTGTTCAAAGAGAAGTAAGAATCGACACCTTAGACGAGGTAGAAACAGGTGAATACGTTATAGTTCACACTGGATTCGCCATAGAAAAGTTAGACGAAGAAGAAGCTAAAAAAACACTCGACCTATGGAAAGAAATGGGAGAAGCTCAAAAAGAAGAAATGATGAACAAAGAAGAACCGGAAAATCCCTTTGAATAGTGATAAGTATGGAAAGAGAATCAAATAAACTAGACTTAGTAGATCTCAACGATAAAAAAGCCATAAAATCATTAACAAGATCCATCAAAGAGCTATCAAAGGAAGTTGATCAAAAGATAAGGATTATGCACGTATGCGGAACCCACGAAAACACGATCAGCGAATCAGGACTACGAACCCTACTACCAGATAAGATCGAAATGGTAGCAGGACCCGGATGCCCAGTATGTGTAACACCAGTTAAAGACATAGTCAGAGTCTCCGAAATAGCAAAACAAAAAGATATGACTATAACCACATTCGGAGACATGTACCAAGTACCAACCCCATACGGATCCTTCGAAGACCAAAAATCAAAAGGACTCAACGTAAAAGTTATATACTCCGTAAAAGACGCACTAGAAATGGCAGAAGAAAACAGCGAAGAAATAATTCACTTTGCAGCCGGATTTGAAACAACCACACCACCAACCTCGGCCGTTCTGATGGATGCAAAGAAAAAAGACATAGATAACTTTTACCTATACAGTGTACATCGTCTAACTCCGCCAGCCGTAGAAGCACTTCTAGAACTAGGTGTAGAATTCGATGGATTAATCGTTCCTGGACATGTAGCTACCATAACAGGAGTAGAGGGATGGGAATCACTATTAAAGCATGGAATTCCAGAAGTAGTAGCCGGATTTGAACCAAGTGACGTCCTTGCATCAATCAAAATCCTACTAGAACAAATCATAGAAGGAAAAGCTGAAATAAAGAATGAATATAAAAGAGCCGTTAGCTACGAAGGTAATACAGCCAGTCAAAAACTAATGGAAAAAACATTCGATATCACTGAAGGCTCATGGAGGTCCCTTGGAAACTTCCCAGGATCAGCCAGAGAAATAAAAGACGAATATAGTGAATTCAATGCAAAGAAATTCGATGTAGAAGTAGAAGTACCAGAACAAGACGAACTAAGCAAAAAATGCAGATGTGGAGATGTACTAAGAGGAAAAATACTTCCAACCGAATGTGATCTATTTAAAGAAGTTTGCACACCAAAAGACCCGGTAGGACCATGTATGGTTTCTCAAGAAGGAACATGCAAAGCATTCTATAAGTACGGCGGAACCAACCAACTAAAAAAATAGATAAAAATAATTATTTTACAAAATGATTAACAGGACCCTCGCCCTCACCAATATCTAATCCATTTTTAATTGCTCTATTAATATAATCCTTAGATTTCTCTATAGATTCTTTTTCTGGTTTATTTTTTGCTAGGTTAGCAGTTATAGCGGAAGAAAAAGAATCTATAGAGAAATCTAAGGAAAAGTACAGCCTGTACCATGTTTACTACCATCATATCTTTCCCCAATTAACCTGGTATGGTTTTCACCATTGAATAATATATCAACGATTTTATCTTCTTCGCTGTGTCCGCCTTTCACTACTACGTAATCGGCTCCTTTTTCATGTATCTTTCTGGCGGCTCTTTTCATATCTTCAATTTCATTAATTCTAAGATTTGAGAGTATTTCTGCTTCGGGGATATTTGGAGTAATTACATGGGATCGGGGTACGAGCTTTTCTTTCAGTTTCTCAACAGCTTTTTCTTTCAATAAACGATCACCACTTTCCGCTACCATTACTGGATCGACAACCGTTTTTAATTCGTGTTCTTGGATTTTTGTTGACACTATTTCTACGATTTCTGAATTTGATAGCATTCCGGTTTTTGCTGCATTTACTCCAATGTCTTTTACGACGGAATCTATCTGTTTCCCCACCGTTTCAGGTGGAATATCGTGGATCTCCTGAACCCCTAAAGTATTTTGAGCTGTAACAGAAGTTATAGAAGCCATACCATACACATCAAAAGCGGAAAAAGTTTTAAGATCAGCCTCAATACCAGCTCCACCACCAGAATCAGAACCCGCAATAGTTAAAGCCTTATACATAATTATCTTCTCCTAACCAATTCAATGTCATATTATTCCTTAAAGTCTTCTAAAGTTTCTTAATATTTGGAACTGAATTGAGAACCATCAATATCTTTCCACCTTCTTTAATAATTTATCTGCCTTTTCTCTTGGATTTTCTGAATCTGCAATGGCGGATATAACTGCGACTCCATTAGCTCCACCTTCAATGATCTTAGAAGCATTATTAAAATCAATACCTCCAATACCAACGCATGGAATATCAGCAACCTCACATATTTCTCTTAATCTATCTAAACCTATAATATCGCCAATATCATTCTTAGTGGATGTTGGGAAAACTGTGCCAACACCCAGATAATCAGCTCCTTTCTTCATAGCCCTTTTAGCCTCATCAACTGTTTCAACAGAAACTCCAATTATATTATCCTTACCTAAGATTTTACGACCATCTTCCAGAGGAAGATCATCCTGCCCCAAATGAACTCCATCTGCATCGATAGCCTGAGCCACATCGATCCTATCATTAACTATGAGGGTAACGTTTCTAGAACTGGTTAATTCTCTTAATTCTTTCCCGATCTCCACACGCTTTCTTAAAGGTAGATCTTTTTCTCTGAACTGTATAATCTCAATACCTGCATCGATAACTTTTTTTGCCAGTTCAGTATGGCTCCAGCCAAACCCATTGTCTGTTATAAAATATACACTAAGATCAGGAAATTCCTCATTGTTCCTTAATGTTTTAGCCAACTAAGATCACCTGATCTTCATTCTCTCCTCTATGTCCTCCCAACTTATATTATAAATTTCATCAAGAAGATTTTTACGGAAACTTCCTGGTCCATAGCAATTATTTGCTGCAAGTTCCGCAGAAACTGTGTAAACAAGTGTTCCTTCCATCGCGGCACTAAATGAATCATCATTTACACTGTTAAAACTAGCTATAACGGATCCAAGCATGCAACCTGCCCCGGTGATACGTCCAAGTAATTCGTCACCATTTTCTATTCTTTTAGTTTTTTCCCCATCTGTTACAGTGTCTTTTTCACCAGTGACGACAACTGTTAAGTCGTGTTTTTTAGCTAGTTCTTCTGATTTTTTGATTATGTCTTTTTTGCTTTCTACTTTGGATTCAACTCCTTTTACTTTTCCGGTTACTCCGGCTATTGCTGATATTTCGCCTGGGTTACCTTTTAGGATATCTACTTTTACTTCATTTAGTATTTTCTTTGCGCTTTTAGTTCTTAGATTTGTGGCTCCTGCTCCGACGGGATCGAGTAGAACTGGTGTTTCTGTTTTATTTGCTTTTTTTCCTGCTTTGATCATGCTTTCTATTAGGTTAGGAGTTGGGGTTCCTATGTTTAGAACTAGGGATCCGGATATTGTGGTCATTTCTTCGACTTCTTCTTTGGCGTGTGCCATTACTGGGGCGGCTCCGAGTCCTAGTACTATGTTTGCGGTGTCGTTCATTACGACTTGGTTGGTGATGTGGTGGATTAGTGGGGTTTCTTTTTGGATGGCTGATATATCTTTTTCAATTCTTTTTGGTATATTCTTCATTATTTTCACATCCTTTTCTAGGTTTTTTGGGATTTGTGTTTTGGTCTCGAGAGGTATATAATCGGATTATATTTTTCCATAACTCTTTAATAATCATTTTATTCCGGAATCTCTAACTTATAATACTTTTGCTTCAAACCAAATTTTTTACTTATTTGGTGGGAAGTCCCCCCTTTCCTCAATCTTTGATTTAGGTGGGGGATGAATTACCGCAACCTTTATGATTTTGGTTGAATTATAATAGTTGGAACCAATATGGAGTATGATC
>CAYTEI010000063.1:9632-10315 GCA_964436705.1 uncultured Thermococci archaeon | reverse complement strand
TGGATTTTATGGTTTCTCCTACTACTTTTCCTGCTTGGATGTTCATTGATAGAGCGTCTTTTCCTTTCTGTCTTTCAGCATCTTCACCCATTATGATAAGAGGTTGACCCCCCATTTGTCCGAGTTTTCCATCATTATTTGGCAAGGTATCACCATTTTACATCAGTAATAAAGTCATATATAAACTTTATGGTTGAGGTGGATCTAACCCAAAAACGACACTAAAAAACAAGAACAAACCCCGAAAAACAAATAACAAATACAATATTAAATAATTTTTTAACCGGTAGAACTCCCTCTAATTAGATGCAAAAGATTTAATTTGATGGTATCTATCTTTATATTGTCTCTCTAATTTCTTAGACAGGTTTATTCTATTAGGTTTTTACCTAACAAAAACAAAACCTTTAAAGAAAACAATCTATCAGAAAAACCATAAATGATTGTTTCACTTTTCAAAGAAATCTAGAATATTATTAGAATAAATTAAGTAGGAGGATAAAATGTCAGCAATAGAAATAAATGAATTAACAAAGGAATATGGAGACTTCAAAGCAGTTAAAAATTTATCACTCCAAGTGGATGAAGGAAAAGTTTTCGGCTTCCTTGGTCCAAACGGAGCAGGAAAATCAACAACCATACTAAGCATGCTAGGATTAATAACACCAACCAAAGGAAATATC
>CAYTEI010000063.1:4064-9622 GCA_964436705.1 uncultured Thermococci archaeon | reverse complement strand
TCTTAGAACAGGATATTCTCAAAGATCCTGTTAAGATCAAGGAAAAAGTCGGGTTTCTACCAGAAGATGGATCCGTATACGGAGAACTATCAGCATGGGGAAACCTCAAGTTCTTCGCAAATTTCTATGATCTCACAGAAGAAGAAAAAGAGAACAGGATCGAAGAGCTTTTAGACCTAGTGAATCTGGATGATGTTGGTAACAAGAAGGCGAAGGATTTCTCTAAGGGTATGAAGCAGAGAGTATTATTAGCTCAAACATTGATAAATGATCCTGATGTCCTGATCCTGGATGAACCAACTAGTGGATTGGATCCTGAAGGAGCTTCAATGGTTAAAGAAGTTATCAAGGAAGAAAAAGAGAAAGGGAAGACAATATTCTTCTCTTCACACATACTAAGCGAGGTAGAAGAAGTTTGTGATGAAGTTGCTATACTCGTTGAAGGCGAAGTTAAAGCTGAAGGTTCTCTAACGGAGATAAAGGATCAATTTATGGATCTCAAGGGCTACGAGATAAGGGTTGAATCTGAGGAGGCTCTACCCGAGTTTGAGTTCGATGAAATAACAGAATTCAATCTTGAGAAGGAAAATAAAGCCGTAATATACTCTAAAAAGGATATAAGAGATAAGATTTCCGAGCATCTTTCGCAAAATGATGTTACCTTACTTAGTCTTGAAATAGACGAACCTAGTCTTGAAGATGTATTCTTAGATCAATATAATCAGAATGATTCTAGAAGGAGGAATAATAATGAATAAAAAAATAATAACGATATTAATTGCCGGTTTAATCGTTTTTTCATCAATACCGAGCGCTGTAAACGGTCAGGAAACGGGAAAGGAACCATGGATCAAAGTATTCGAAGATAAAATAGAAATAACAGAATCAGTAGATTTTGGTAACTACGAAGTAGAATTAACTGAAAGCCAAGCAGGAAATCCACATATAATGATATATGAAGACGGTGATGTTCAAGCAATAGAACAAGTAGTCTTCGGAAAGGAAATAAAAACAGATAATCTATCAGTAACACCAGGACAAGAAACTGATGAAGGAATATTAATCATAGTAAAACATAGAGCAGACCTCGTTAAAACAGTCACACCAGAAGTTAATGAAAAATACGAAGTAGGAAACACTGAAATAAAAACTCTTAACTTTACAGATGAAGAATTAAACGTATCCATAAATAGTGAAGAATACACCATTGACTCAGGATCTACCCTAAAAAATAAGGATATTGCTTTAAGCTATGATGAATCGGAATTAAAGATGTATCATTCACCTATCAGCGCCGATTTAAGCTCTGGAAACAATGGAGTTGCACTAGATCTTACAGCAATAGGATTAGAGGCAGAAGCAGGAGAACAAATCAGTTTTCCAGTAACTATAAATAATAATGGTACAGATAAGACCGTCGAGCTTGAGGTTTTGAATAAGCCAAGTGATTGGGAAGCATATTTCCAGTACAGTAGCCAAAGAGCCAGAATTCTCTCTCTGGAAGAAGATGGTCAAAAATCAGTTGATCTAATCGTTGAATCTCCTAGAGACGCAGAACTTGGTGAACATAAAATTAAATTCCGTATCAATAATAATGTAGAGGAAGTAAGTGTATTTATACATGAAACATACCGAGGAGAACAAGCTGAACTAACTTTAAGCGTTGAAGACGATTCTGGCCCAGTAAACAATGCTCAAATAGAGTTAGGGGATGAAATCTACACCACCAATTCTGAAGGAATGGTAGAGATCACCTCCGATCCTGGAGAATACGATATGAAAGTAACAAAAGAAGGATACGGAACCTTTACTGATACCATAGAGCTTCTAGACGGAGAAAAAACTTCTGAAATGATCAGAATAGAAAGATCAAGTTATTACTTTAATGCAGAAATAGAAAGTGAAAGCCTAACTGTACGATTCGATAACCAAAGACCATACGAAATCTCCATCGACAATGAAGGAAGATTAGAAGATGAATATAGCCTTAAAGTAGAAGGACTACCATCTGACTGGACCAATTCGTTCTTCAAATCTCAAGAACAAAGCGTAAGAACGAACTCCATAAGCTTGGAAGGAGGAGAATCAGGATCAGCCTATTTAAAAGCCGTGCCAACATACAACTCAGAACCTGGAGAATACAATGCAACACTAATAGTAGAAGGGTCAAACCAGAAATATGAAGAAGAACTGTCAATAGAACTTATCGGAGATTACCAATTAGACGTAAACTTCCAAAATTATCAAGTTTCAGGACAATCAGGAGAAACAATAACTACAGATCTTAGAATAAGAAATTACGGTGGAGCCCCAATAACCAACGTTAACTTCGAAGTAAATACACCGGATGGATGGGAAACCAGCGTACAACCACAAAGAATTACAAATCTTGATAGAAGAGATCGAAAATCCGTCTCTCTAGAGATTCAGATCCCTGAAGGAGCACCAGCTGGAGAACAGATGGTGGAAGTGAAAACCAAATCGGATCAGGTTGAGCAAAGTGAACAACTCAGAGTAAAGGTAACTCAAAGCTCTAACACTGCCTATATAGGAGTATTAGTATTAGTACTCGCATTTGCTGGAGTAATAGTTATGATGAAGAGAATGGGCAGAAGATAAGATCTAGGAGGAAAGCTAAATGAAAGAATTAAACATTGCTTGGGAAGAATTCTATGAGGCGGTTAGGAGCAAACGATTTATAGGACTCCTAATCCTTTACCTCGCCTTCACCTTATTAATTAATCACGTTACAAGAGATCAAATCGTTAACTTAGCAGGTCAGATACAGGTAAGATCACTTAGAAACTATGGAGTGAACATGTTAGTAGCGAGAACTCCAGTATCCCTCTCAATGATAACGAACCTAAGAATAATAACAATATTCGGAGCCCTAATCGGGATCACACTAGGAGCAGATGCAATAAATAGAGAAATAGAGGAAGGAACCGGTAAAACACTTCTAAGTCAACCAATCTTCAGAGACCAAATAATAAACGGAAAATTCCTAGGAAACGGCCTAGCCCTACTAATAATGATACTCATGGGCCTCGTAGTCACAATAACCTACCTACTAATCATCGGAGTACCTTTAGACGGTGCATCATTAACTCGAACGGCCATATCCTCAGGTCTAACCCTAATCTATATGCTATCCTTCCTAAGCCTCGGGATAATGATATCAACAATACTCAAAAAACCATCAACAGCCATGCTAATCGGAATAGCAATCGTAATTTTCTTAACTATTGCCTTCCCCATAATAGCAGAGATGGGGGCCAGCAAATTAGCCGGAGAAAGACCAGATCATGTTGTAGTTGGAACTCAGGAAGGAAGAACCGTTGAATCAGGAAGTGGATCAGAGGACCCAGTAACTATACCAGTTCAGGACCCCTATGATGAATGGAGACAGAAAAGAGATAAATGGAGGAAAAGATTATACTCCTTATCACCAGCCCACCACTACTCCAAACTAGTAGGAGGAGCCTTCGCCGGAGATGAATACGCACAAGACTATCTCTCGATAGGAGAAGCCATTCCACTAGTGATTAATAACCTAGCAATAATAGTAGTTCAATTATTACTACCGTTCAGTATCGCATATGCAAGGTTTATGAAGAAAGATTTAAGATAGATTTAAAGAATAGAGATGGTTCGAAATTCCTTGATTCTTTATTTTTATCTTTTCTTTTTGCAATTAAAATGATTCTATAATACTTTCTTATCCTTGTTAGTTTAAAGATAATTTCTTAAATATAAATTTCTTGAGGTAATCAGATTCACGTTGTAAAAGAATAGCACTCCAGAAAGTTTTTTCAAATATATAGATCCGATAAAAGACATAAGATTGGAAAAAACGGATTATGAATTCTAGATAGTAATTAAATAAGTAAGAAAGATATATAAAAGATTTATTGATTTTTTGAGTTGGGGAATGTTATTTTACTTGGTGGAGCCATTTTTCGTATTTTGGGATTTTTCCTTTGACTGTGTCCATGAAGGTTTCTTGGATTTCTTTGGTAATGGGTCCTCTTCCGTCTGATATTTTTCTTCTATCGATTTGGGCGATCGGGGTTACTTCTGCTGCTGTACCGACAAAGAATGCTTCACTTGCTCTGTAAAGTTGATCTCTGGTTATTTTCTCTACGTTTATTTTGTATCCTTGGTCTTTTATTATTTGGATAATTGAGTCTCTTGTTATTCCTTCTAGGACTGATGCTGTTGGGGTTGTGTAGATTTCTTCGTCTCTTACTATGAAAAGGTTTTCTCCGGTTCCTTCGGAGACGTATCCTTCTGGGGTTAGCATTATTGATTCTACGAATCCGTTTTCAATTGCTTCCATTTTTCCCATTACGGAGTTAAGGTAGTTTCCTGTTCCTTTGGCTTTTGTAGGCATTACGTTGGGGTGGTGCCGGTTCCAGGAGGATACTTGTACTTCTACTCCTTCTTTCAGTGCTTCTTCCCCTAGATAAGTCCCCCATGGCCATGCTGCGATCATGACTTTAACTGGGTTTTCTAGGGGACTGATTCCCATGTCTTTGTATCCTCTGTATGCCAGAGGCCTGATATAGCACTCCTTTAAATCATTTTCAAGAATTACTTTTTCTATAGCTTTTTCTAATTCTTTTTTTGTGTGATCTAGGTCGAGTTTCATTATCTTTGCTGAATCCATGAATCTTTCCATGTGAGCGTCTAATCTGAAAATAGATGGAGTTTCATTGCTTTCGTAGGCTCTTATTCCTTCGAAGATTCCTGTTCCGTAGTGTAGGGCGTGGGTTAGTACGTGAACTTTGGCGTTTTCCCAGTCTACAAGTTCGCCATCCATCCAAATATAATCAGCTTCTTTCATATTGTAAGTCTAATTTGTTAAAATAAATAGTTTTCCTTTGTCTGTTGTTTTTGTTTTTTCTTTGGTTTTGTTGGTTTTATTTAGTTGTTGTGGTTTTTGGTTGTTTGTAGGTTTTGTTGGGGGAAAGGTTTAAAAAAAGTTGATGCATTATTGTGCATAAATGCAAGGTTTGTTCAAAGTACTCAGCTCGGAAAAAAGAATCAAGATCTTAGAGTTCCTACTAGACAAAGACGACTACGTATGTGTTTGCGAGATGGACGAGGTAATAAACAGAGATAGATCTGTGGCTTACAGACACTTCAAGAAACTAGAATCAGTAGGGATTCTAAAAACCCGCAAAAATGGAAGAAGGGTTGAAGCCAAAGTTAAAAACCCTGAAAAAATAAAAAAATTATTCAAGATCTCAAAAGAGGTGGTAAATAATGATAATTGAAGTATTTGGAGCATCAGGATGTTCAACATGTGCAAAACTAAAAGAAGATATTGAAAAAATAGTAAATGACATGGAAATCTCCGCCGATATAGTTAAAAAAGAAGATCCAGCAGAACTAGCGAAGAAGGGAATAATGAACACTCCCGCAGTAGCAATTAACGATGAAGTAAAGTTTAAGGGTAGAGTTCCGGATGAAGAAGAGATAAGAGAGGCTTTAAAGTAAGATGATATTTGAAGGAATTGCGTCCTACATTGTGTCCCTAACCGGATTATCTGGTA
>CAYTEI010000063.1:0-4049 GCA_964436705.1 uncultured Thermococci archaeon | reverse complement strand
CTGAACTTTTGGATATATGATGTCCTAAAGATAAGCTTTATATTGATGCTAGTGATCTTTGGCATAGGCTATCTTAGAACGTATATAGAGCCTGAGAGAATTAGAGACTACTTAAAAGGAAAACATAGTGCATTTGGATACGTTCTTGCTGCGTTGCTCGGTATTATATCTCCTTTTTGCTCGTGCTCCACAATACCGATATTTCTAGGATTCGTTAGTGCCGGTATCCCATTTGGAATGACTATCACATTTCTCTTCGTTTCTCCGATGGTGAATGAAGCCGCTATAGTAGTACTTGCAGGAGTTCTAGGATGGAAAATAACAGCATTGTATATACTAGGAGGAGTTACCATAGGGATTATAGGTGGTTTCACTTTAACTAAGCTGAATTTCAGTAAGTACGTGATGGACTTCCAATTTGGAGAAACCCAATCCGAGATAGAGGAAGTATCGAGGAAGGAAAGAGCCAAGAGAGCGTATGAAGAGGCAAGAGATATAATTAAACAGATTCTGCCCTATGTCGTTATAGGTGTTGGGGTTGGAGCTTTGGTTCATGGGTACATACCACGAGAAGTGATTACAGATTACTTAACTGGTTCATTGGCTGTTCCCGGTGCTGTCATTGTAGGGGTACCGATATATACGAATATAATGGGAGTAATTCCTGTAATAGAAAGCTTAATCGGTAAAGGATTACCAATAGGGACATCAATCGCTTTCATGATGTCAGTAGCAGCACTATCACTACCGCAATTCGTAATGCTAAAAAAAGTAATGAAAAAAGAACTAATAATCGCTTACGCAGCAACAATAAGCATAGGAATACTATCAATCGGGCTAATATTCAATATAATTCTTTAATCTCTCTTCTATTATAAAAAACTAATAGACACTAAAGATTCACCAATTACCCCTCCGCAATCAAGAACTATAAGTCAAACCTCCTTCAATACCCCCATCAAAATCTAATGAAGTATTATGATCAAAAAAAAAAATATCTCTCCTAAAAAATATATCAAACCCCAAGTACTCAATAGATCACCAAAGGAACCACCCAAGAAAGGATGAAACCAACTAACCAACAAAGAATAGATCCAAAACACAAAGAACGTTACCAGCAGTCCTTCTGAATCCTGATAAAGAAATCAATCGTTATATTCTGAAGTATCGTTTGATGGAGGGCTTATCTCCTCTACTTCAGCGCCTTCCGGCGGACTAAAAAGGTTCTCAGAAAGATCCGGATTAATCTCATTAATCTCAATCGTAATAGTTTTCCCCTGAAAAGTAACACTGTGTTCCCCCACACCATACTCTGACGCCCAATTTTTTAAATTACTCTTAAGCCCTTCAAAAGACGAAGCCGCACTTTCTGAAGCACTTTCACCCATCACAACCCAAGAATCAGTTGAAGCCGTGTACATATAGTACGATGGTTCATCATTATTAAGAATTAATAAATTTCCTTCTCCTTCAGGTTCCAAAGGTTCAATCCTTACATCAGGAGCCATACCCTTGTCTAGATCCTTCGCTAGAATTCTCACATCTCCCTGAACCGACCCCTTGGACCACGATGACAATTCTACATCAACGCTAGAAATAGAAGTTCCTCCACCACCTAGGGAAGATAAGTAGATCCCAAGTAAAACTAGAACACCGATAATAACACTTGTCAAAATAATAGCTCTTCTCTTATTTACCAAATTAACTACCTCCACTTAAGGAGGATAAACTAAAGTTATAATTTAATATATTTAAAATTTTTTCAAAATAAAATAGTTTAGGAAATCATAGGACGTATGATCAAAATCTAAAAATTTAAAGAACTAAGAAAAGCGAAAATAAATAGAGAATTAAGATTGCTGTATCTGTGCCATTAATTGTTCTAGGTCTTGTGGTTGTTGGAAAAGGTATCTTCCGTCTTGAGAAATATACATTACTTGTTCTTGATCAATATCTTGGAGTCCTCCTGTTCTTTTTGGTACAGTACCTGTCATAACTGTAGTTACCTTATATAGTGACCCGAATTTAGATGATGATACGTCTTCAACGGTTGAATCTAGGGAAAGATCTTCTTTACTGACGTTTTCAAGTTGTTGTGCAGCTCCTTCTAATTGTTGTCTTTGCTGCTTTAATTGTAGATCCATGAATTCTTGAACCTTTTGCTCTATTTTTTCAGGTGATAGTGCCTCACCTACACTATCTTCAGGTTGTGTGTCGTTTGAAGAGGAATTAAATAAGTCTCCTCCAAGGAGGGCGCCTGCTGCGAATGATAGAACGAGTATAACGACTATTCCCCCGATCAATCCGTAGACCTCTTTTTGCTCTAATTTGTCAAACATGATTTATCTGAACCTCTTAGACAATAATTAAATACAACCTATAAAAAACCATCTTTCACAAAAAATAATCAATAGAAATCATTTAGAGACCTGTTAATTATATTTATCTTATCTATTTGAGGGACGGGTTTTTTCTGCACCATTTCTCCCTTGAATAAGGGAAAATGTTCCCGTATTGCCAGGTTTTAATAGCTCTTGGCTGAAGGTTATCCCTAAATATTTTTGATTTTCATTTTAAGGTGTTTTTTAAAGGTTTGTCTAGTATAATTAATTTTTGCTATATTTCCGATTTTATTTTGAAGATTTTTCTCTTCTATAATAGATCATCCAAAGAATTTATATTTCTTACTTCAAATAAATAATAATGGAGGGCAAGATATGCCCAAGAATGAAAAACCAAATGTTAAAAAATTACTTGAAATAGGAATAAGATCAGAAATAGAATCCCAAAAAGTCTATGAAGAGATGACAGGAAGAGAAAAAATCCCTAAATACCTCGAAAGAAAGATTAACTTCGTAAAAAAGGAAGAGAAGGATCATGAAGACAAACTAAGAAAAATGTTCAACCAAGAATTCCCAGAAAAAGAACCTGACTTACCAAAAGAATCAGAAAAACCAGCCCCAGAAGAAGCAGATCTAAAAGGCAAAGAATCATCATGGTGGCGCCTAATCTGGCCTTTCAGCGGATCAGAAATGAATATGAAATCCGTAACAATGAATAAACTATTCAAAAAAGCCATGAAATCAGAAAAAGAATCCAAAGAATTCTACGAAAACCTTGGAAATGAACTAGAAGACCAGGAATCAAGAGAACTAGCTAGAACCCTAGCTCACATGGAGGAAGGACACTACAACACACTAGAACATGAACTAGAATCACTAGAAGAAACCCTACTAACAAGCAAAACCAAACTCTAAAGACACAAGAGGTTATGAAATTAAACCTAGATAATTTACACTATTTCTCTCTTCTCTTTATTAATAGGTAAGATTAAAACTTCTAATTTCGAATTGAATTGCTTTTGATTTAATTTTCCGGGATTATATATGTCGATCAGTTTTTAGGGAGTTTATCATTTATTAATCTGGTTTTTATGATTTTATATTTTTAGAGTTTCTTTTTAGGTTTTGAAATTGGGTTGGAGGAGTTTGTTTCTTTTAAATACTATATCTTTAAATTAAGAAGGGAAAATAATGGATAATGAAGCCAAAAGAGAATTAGGTTATCTATATAAATCTTAAGTACGTTGGTGGTATTAAGGTAATTAAGTTTGTGGAGGTTTAGCTATAATGAGTCACTCTTCTAATCCAAAAAAAATTCATCAGGAACTTTTCAATCACCTAAACGATTGTGTTTTCGTGCATGACTTAGAAGGAAATCTATTAGATGTTAATGATACTTTAGTAGATAATTTCGGGTATTCGAGGGATGAATTACTTGATATGGAATTAAAAGATCTTGTTACCTCGGAAGAAAGGGAAAAAGCGGAAGGAGGAACTCATTATATTGAAGAGGATCAATCTGGTCTCTATAAAACTTTCTATGTAACAAAAGAAGGGGAAAGAATACCTGTAGAGGTTAATTACAATTTTATTGATTATCAAGAAGAAAATGCAGTTCTCAAGGTAGTAAGAGAAATAAAAGAAAGAGAAAAAAAGAGGAAAAAAGCTGAAAATAAGTTAAAGAAGAAAACTAGACAGCTAAAAAGA
>CAYTEI010000062.1:4783-10364 GCA_964436705.1 uncultured Thermococci archaeon | reverse complement strand
ATTCTAGAGATAACAGATCTAATTTACGTAGATGAAGACCAAGTCTGTCAAGCCGCATTCTACATAGAAGATGGATTAAATCCATTCGATGCCTTCCACGCAGCACTATCAAATAAATATCCAATTATAAGTTCTGATCAAATATACGATGAATTAGACAAAGAAAGAATAAAACTAGAAGACTATTGATCTTTAAATAAGGGATAAGTATAAATGAGGGTTGAAAATGATTAAGGATGAGAGAAAGGTTGGCCCTAAAAAACAAGTAGTGATCCCAAAGATGTTCCGAAGGAGTAAGAAAATAGAACCAGGATCAAAAGTAGTGTTTAAAGAAAAAGAAGACGGTATAATAATAGAGAAAGCAGAAGTAGAATCTAATAAATTCTCCTCCACAAAAATCTGCTGAATAAATCCTTTTGATCATCAAATCCTATTCTATCCATTAAAAAAGAATAATTAAAAAGAAACAGAACTTATGGGAAGTAGTTTCTTGTTCTGTTAGCTATACCTACTAGTGATAGCATAAGAGGTACTTCTACTAGTACTCCTACTACTGTTGCTAGTGCTGCTCCACTCGTGATACCGAACACTGATATTGCCACTGCTACTGCTAATTCGAAGAAGTTGCTGGCTCCGATCATTGATGCTGGTGCTGATACTTCATGTTTTAATCCCCACAGGTATGACCATCCATAAGCTACACTGAAAATAAAGAAAGTCTGAATTATCAATGGTACTGCGATAAAGGCTATATGGATTGGATTATTTAGTATTACGTCTCCTTGGAAAGAGAACAATAGTATTAACGTCAATAATAATCCAATTATAGTTACATCATCGAATTTTTCTAGGAATACATCTTCAAACCATTCTTCGCCTTTCTTGTCTATCAAGTAGGATCTTGAAAGATATCCTGCAGCCAATGGAATTGCTACGAAAAGCACTACTGAAAGCACTAAAGTATCGTAAGGCACACTTATTCCTCCAATACCTAGGAGGAAGGTTACTAGTGGTACGTAGGCGAATAGTAAAATTATATCGTTTGTACTTACTTGTACTAGGGTGTATGCTGGGTCTCCGTCGGAGAGATAGCTCCATACAAATACCATTGCCGTACATGGAGCTGATCCTAGTAGTACCGCTCCCGCTATATACTGGCTCTGAAGATTAGGTGTTATAAACGCGCTAAAGATCTGGGTCATGAAGAGCCAGAAGAAAAAGTACATACTAAACGGTTTAATAACCCAATTGGATACCCAGGTAACTAACAAGCCCCGAGGCTTATTTTTTACGTCTAATATGCTCTGGAAGTCTATCTCAGCCATCATAGGGTATATCATTGCCCATATCAGCACTGCCACAGGTAGATTAACATTAGCGTATTCGAATTTGGATAGGGTGTTTGGGATCGCGGGTAAGAATCTTCCAATTGCTACTCCAATAATTATGCATAGAGCTACCCATATTGACAGATATTTCTCGAAGAAGCTTAGGCCATGTTCTAATTGTTCTCCTTCTTCTTTGATCTTTTCTTCAATTTCCTCGTCTGTCATTTTTGATCCTTCATTGAGATTTTAATCTTGAAATGGTATGCCAAAATATAAATACAAATTCATAATTAACTTCAAAGAATGAAGTATTAAAAAATTTTGATAACCAAATCGAAACTAACTATCCAAACCGAAAGTAAGCGTGAGATCATGAACCAAGAAAAAACCCTAATATGTGATGATGAAGATGACCTCTGCCTAACCTACGATCTTCTAAACACAATAGGCAAGAAATGGACTATATGCCTAATAAGTATCCTAGACGAAACCAATGAATACAGATTCAACGAATTAAAATCCAAACTACAAGGAATCAGCCCAAAAACCCTAACAAAGAGATTAAAAGAATTAGAAAAAAACGAATTAATCAAAAGGGAGGTAGAACCGGAATCACCTCCTAAAGTAACCTATACCCTAACAGAAGAAGGAGCAAACCTAAAACAATCCCTCTACCCACTACTCGAATGGGTAAAAAAACAAAATAGATAGATACCATTATAATAATTAAGCCGAGCTATTTATCTCCCTAAGAATTTTTCTTACCTTATCCTCTATCTCATCCCGGATCTTTCTTGTCTTAGGTATTGAGGCATTTTTAGGGTCGGGTAAGCCCCAATCTCTACTATCCCCGACAAAGGTAGCGGGACAAACATCCTCCGCACTACAACCCATCGTTATGACAAAGTCACAACTCACTAAGGTATCAGTACTTATTTTACTCGGTTCTCTATCGGTTATATCAATATCTTTCTCCTTCATCACCTCAACAACATTCTCATGAACTTTATCCGCGGGATCGGTACCACCATTAACCACACTTACATCCATATCAAAAGATCTGATCTTTTTTTCAGCGAATGCAGCAGACATCTGACTCCTACCAGCATTCTCAACACAAACAAACGCTACACAAACATTATCAGACATACTACCAGGCCAAATAAATATCTATTTCTAAAAAGCTTTTTCAACACATACTCAAAAACTATAAACCAATTAAAGAATAAATCCCTCAATAGTAAAGAGAATAATGAAAAAATAGATATCGAGATATCAGGAACTAAGTTATTCTTATTAAGTTGCGAATGGTAGTAGATCGATTATTCTTTGTATTAGCCCTGTTTGTTTTCCGTTTATCTCTATACTAGGGTATTGGTTGAAGGTGTAGACGTCGTCGTTCCTTACTCCTCTTATCATGGTTTCTAATTGGTAGGTTTTTGGGGTTGCATCATTGTCAAATTCTAGTTTTAGAGCTCCTTGCGCGGTTTCTCCAGGATCTAGTGATCCTATGAAGTCTTCATCCTTTGTATAGGATACAGGCTGATTAACTTTATCCACTCCCTGTAATGATACTGAATTGATCTCTTTCTCTCCTACATTCTTTATAGTAGCGATCATCGAAACTTTGCCACCTGCACTTGGAGTGGTAGGACTGAATTCAGTATTAATTATTTCCAGTTCAGGCTCTCCAGTGATCTTAACTTCCAAGTCCTTCTGAACTGATTTTCTCTCGTTATTAATGGAGTAGGAAAGGTTCAGTGGGATCTTGTATTTTCCTGAATCTATTTCGTCGGCTATATCTAGGTCTAGAGTGATTGATCCTTTCTCATCCGAAGATAGACTCCCCATTTGTTTATCCTGATTAGTAGTTGCGGTGAATGGATGATCTATACTTGGTTCTATTACTATATTTTTAGCTTTTCTCGTTCCGAGGTTCTGTATAATAGCGGTTATTTCAGTATCTTCGTCTCCTGGGTTAATTTCTGCGTAATTAGTATCTACTATGGTTAGATCTTCTTCTCCTTCTACCAGGATCCCGAGCTGGATCTGTTCACTATATCTTCGATTATCTGATTCATAATCCAAACCAAGATTAAGTGAATGAACGCCAGTACTAGCCTGATCAGAAACCTTTAATTCGTAATTAACTTTAGCAGTTTTATAAGGCTTAATAATCTCTATGTATTTCTTATTACCTTGATTAACTGGTTTTATACTTCCCGAGCCAGAACTAACCGATCCCTCCATCCCAGGGGTTTGAGGTTGTTGACCAGAGCTAGGCATTTCCTGTTGATTCTGCTGTCCCTGCCTCCCGCCAGAAGCACCTGTTTGTTGAACGGGCAAACTTCCTTGTTGCGTAGTAGTTGGAGTACTTGCAGAGCTAGTTTTTGACTGAATAGTTATTTCAAGATTCTTAGTGTCCTTCATTCCTTTATTTTTTAGCTCCATTGTTAGATTGAATTGATCACCTGGCTCTATGTTATCCGGTATATCTACTTTTTGTAGTCGGGCGTTTCCTCTATCAGGTTCTTCTTTAAGTTTAACCGTTGTTGTCCCTACCGTCTGTACCTGCTCCTCATCCTGAAGATAAATCGCTCTCATCGACAATGGATAATTATTCGATGGAAGGCTTTCGCTTGCCTTCAGTTTGAAGGTTAATGTTCTTTCTTCTTTTCCATCTAGGTAGGAGATAGTTTTGGTAGAGCTCTGGATCGGGGTGAACGGATTTCTTGTACTCGAGTAATTAGCGAGTAGGCCAACCGTTATTCCTTCCGTTCTTTTCACTCCACTATTCTTAACTTTCACATCGACTTCGAAGATTTTTCCTGGCCCGACTTGGCTTGGAGCTTCTATACTTTTTATTTGGACTAGTTGAGGAATTTTCCCAACTTCCATCCGCTCTGAAGCCTTTATCGATAATTTTACACCTCCGTTAGTAGTTTCAAGGACTGAGACTGTGATATCTGCTTCTTCAAGTTCAACATCTAATTCATCACCAGGATACAAATAATTCCGATCTACGTCTGGCCTAAGATTGCCAGTATCTGGATCTGTCTCCATAGTTACGTCTACGAGATCGTTTTGTGTTTTTCCTCTGTCTGTTACTGCTATTAGCGCTCCGTATCCTCCTGTTATGTTTTTTTGTATTTCGGTTACTTGGATTGCTGCTGTTTCTCCAAGTAAGAGGTGATCTCCTTCGTATAGGTATCCTTTATAGATCATTTCGTCTTGCGCCTGTACTGGACTCGTTATCGTGATCGATCCTAATAATAATCCTATAAGAGTTATTCCAATAATTAATTGTTTTAATTTTAGTTTAAATCCTTCTTTTTCATTCATGAGTTTTTCCTCCTATTTGTTTTCTTAATTTAATGAGTGAGGGTGTGAGTAGGAATGCGGTGAAAGTTGAGGATGCTATTCCGACCGTTAGGATTATTCCTAGGTCTCGGACTATGGGGAGTGATCCCGTTAGTAGGGCTAGGTATCCGATTATTGTTGTTACGGATGCTGCTAGGATACCTGGTCCTACGCTTGTGAGAGTTTCTTGGATTTGTTTTGCTTCTTTGAATCTATGTGTGATGTGCATTCCGAAGTCTATTCCTAGTCCCAGGATCATTGAGAGGAACCCGATTAGGAACTGGTTTATCGTCATTCCGGAGTAACCTACGAATCCGAAGGTCCATATCGCTCCGATCGCCATTGGGGTTGCCATTATTATTCCATCGGTTATGGATCTGAATAGGAGTAGTACTACGATTATTATTCCGATGAATCCGGTGATCGATATTAGGTTCATGTCTTCTGAGGCGATTTGGTTCATTGCATCGTTTAAGACTAGAGATCCTCCTGTAGATGCTTCGTAGTCTGAGGGGAGTTTGATCTGGTTTAGGGTTTCTTCTATGTTTCTTAGGTTTTCTTGGGTATTTGCTTGGGTGTCTTCTTCTATGTTGCCGTTTAGTGTTACTCTGAGTACGGAGTAATCATCGTTTATGTATTGGTTTGTTTTTGGGTTTTGGTTTAGTATTTCTTTGATCTTTTTCTTGTCGTTTGGTATGTTTCCTCCGAATACGTTGGTTATGGAGTTAACCGAGGTTATTTTTGTTGTGTAAGATTTCGATTTCATTAGTTCCTCCATAGCCCTTGTTCTCCTTAGTAGTTCAGGATCTCTTACGTCAGCACCGTTCTTTGATTTTATCATTACCGTAACTGTGTCTTTTCCTCCAAGTTTGTTCCTTATGGATTCTAGGGAG
>CAYTEI010000062.1:0-4773 GCA_964436705.1 uncultured Thermococci archaeon | reverse complement strand
TTATTTCTTCCTCATATATTATTACTATTGGAAGGAATCCCAAGGCGAAGATCATTGTTAGTGCGATTCCAAGTACCAAGGATATTGATAAATCCTTCATGAAGGTTATCTTGGATACGTAGAGAGATGCGAATCCAGCGATGGTTGTGGCTGAAGTCCCAATTATTGCCTTCCCTACCCCGTCAATTGAGATCATGGCGGATTCTTCTGGGTTCTTTCCTTTTTTTCTTTCTTCGTAGTATCTATTGTATACGTGTACTCCGTAATCTATCCCCATCCCGATCAACATTGCTCCGACCGAGACGGTTGCAGGGTTTATGTTCATTCCACTTAAGGATAGCAAGCCTATTGTTAGGATCACCCCTAGAATTAAAGGAATTATAGGGACGATGGCTCTTGTTATTCCACGGTAAAGAAATACCAATGATAGAAATACAAATACTAGCGCTAATAAAAGCATTTTTGATAGGTCTGATTGTAACATTGTTAGGATATTGTATATAATCGCTGTTGATCCTGTTTGAGTTGCCTCAACCCCGGAAGGAAATCCAGCATTTGTTATTGATTGGTCTATTTCTTCCATGACTCTTTGTAGATTTGAAAGGCCTGATTTCGTGTTAACTTTAACATTTATTAGGGAAGTGGTTTGGTCTTGGCTTATTGATTCTTGGATCTGTGGATAGTTTTTAATAACTTGTTTTGCTTCTTCTGTGCTTTCCGGTGCTCTTCCTAAGATTCTGTATATTGGTGTGGCGTATGAGGAGGTGCTTGTTACGAATTCTTTGTTTTCGACGTTTTTGTTGAACCTGTGGGTTGCTTCTATAACTTCTGGTTCTAGTATATTGGAGGTTTTGGAGTAATCGCTGATCTCTATTGAGACCATTAAGGTGTCTCCGGATCCGAAAGAGTTTTGGAGGATTTCTTGGTTTTCTATGGCTTTTATGTCTGAAGGTAAGGCTTCATCAGACTGGCCTGAGGAGAATTCTAGTGTTTGAAGGCCTATTGATGATATTATAACTGAGATTAATGCAAGAATTAATATTATTTTCTTTTTCTGTACTATAGTCTTCGATATTTTGCTCATACTGGTTTCTCTCCTATTTAGATCTTTTAAGTATTTACTGGATTCTTAGTATTAATTAGAGATAATGAGTTTATAAGGTTTATGGAGTTTACAGTATATACCATAAGTATTAAATATAAAGTAACACAAATGATCCATAAACCGATAAAATCCACCACAGAAGAATACCCACCCAACCAAATCCAGGAAAAAACCAAAAAAACATCCATACCAAACTTATCAAGAACAAGATTAAAAATATATTTATTAAAGAATGATTGGAGGTTTTTAAATGAGTTCAAATCCTAATAATATTGATAAAGCCCGTCAAATATTTAAAGAAGCCTTTGTTGATACTGCTAACGAACTAAACAACGATCCCTTTGCAGGAGAAATACTCGGTATCCTAATGTTCGAAGATCGTCCATTAAGTATAGAAAAAATAGCGGAAAAAACAGGATACTCTAAATCCCATATCAATAATAAAATAAGAGAGTTAAGAGATAAAAAATTCCTTAAAGAGAAAAGAAAACCAGGCAGTAGGAAGAACTATTATGAGATTGAGAACATAGATCAATGGACCAAAAGCGTAACTCAAAACATCCTAAACCATTCAGAATCCATAATACAATCCACTGATAAAAGTATTAAAGAATTAAACGATCAAAACAAGATAGATCTCCTAAAAAATATAAGAAAAAAACATAAAACTATATATAAATCAATAAAACTCTTAAGCTCACTAAAAGAAGAACAACTACAAGAACTATTCGAAAAACACAACATCGAAGAACCAAACACCAAATAAACCTAAAAAACTTATTAGTTCCTCTCAAGAAATGTTATATCCAGTGACTTAGAGGAACAAAGTCAAAATATCATTTCAGAGCAAAAAACTTATACAACCTCGGAACAATAATCAAACGTTCTCCAAGAGAGGTATTAACATGGAAAAGAAGGAAATTGAAAAGGAAGCCCGAAGATACATCAATCAAATTTCTGAAATTACAGAGAACAATTCCATCGGCATAGACGTAACAAAAGAAGACCTGAAATATATTGAAAGAAAAGAAGACAACTGGGAAGTAACCTATCAAGAAGCCGGAAGAGAAATTAATGTCATAGTCGACAAAAAAGGAAAAGCAATCGAAAGCAACGAAAAACGCTACTAACCCGCTAATAGGGTCTTATAAACTTAATTTACCTACCTTTACTCTAATAACTTACTTTAATCTAAATAGAAAATAACATAAAACCTCCACGAAATCCTTCAACAATAATAAGACCCCTTACATCTTTAATCCTTAAGATCATTCTAGAGAAGATCGGATAAAACTAATCTAATAAATTCACTATATCGATATCAATGGGATAGATACTAATTATTTGAAACATAAAATTCATCGGTGGTTTTATTGAAGAAGATCAATACTTATAAGGCACTTGATGAAATCGAAGAGTTTTGGAGTCCTAAGATCGCTGGAGAAATAAACGATTCCCAAGTTAAGTTAGCTAAGGTAAAAGGAGAATTCGATAAACACCATCATGAGAATTCAGATGAAATGTTTCTCGTACTCAAAGGAGAACTAACAATAGAACTACCCGAAGAAGAAAAAACCTTAGGAGAAGGCGAATTCATAATAATACCCAAAGGGAAGGACCAAAAACCCATAGCCAAAGAAGAAACACACTTAATGCTATTCGAAAAGAAATCCACCCTAAACACAGGCAACAAACAAACAGAAAAAACCAAAACAGAACTAGAAAGAATAGAACATTAGAAGAAAATTTACTATAAAATTTCTCTTCGAATACACTTCAAATTTTAAATTGAGGGTTAAGATATGTCTAGAGTATCTGAAACTATCGATCTTCCCGAACCAGATAAAGAAAGCGAAATATCTGTTGAAGAAGCCATAAAAGAAAGAAGATCCATAAGAAGCTACAAAGACAAATCATTAGAACTAGAAAAAGTCGCACAGCTCTTATGGTCAGCACAAGGAATAACTGATCCTGAAAACAATTTTAGGTCAGCTCCTTCCGCGGGAGCCACATACCCAATAGAAATCTATCTCGTAGTACCAAGTAACGGAGTGAAAGAACTAGAAAAAGGCCTCTATCACTACCAACCCAGCCAAAAACAACTAGAAAAGGTTATGGAGAAAGATCTTAGCAAGGATTTAAGAGATTCAGCCATGGGACAGGACCCTACAACCGAGGCAGCAATTAATATTGTTATAGCCGCTGATTATGATCGTACAACCAGTACTTATGGAGATCGTGGAATAAGATATGTTCATATGGAGGTAGGACACATTGGAGAGAACATACATCTCCAAGCAGAGACTCTAGACCTAGGGACTGTAGCAATAGGGGCATTTAACGATGAAAAAGTTCATGAAGCTCTTCAACTACCTCCCGAGTTGGATCCACTTTATATTTTCCCGATCGGTTATCCAAGGAGTTAATGATATATATAAGCAGTGGTTTCATTAAGTTTTTTCTAGTTGGTTTGTATTTCTTTACCGTTTTCTGTTATGATTAGGATTTTTTGTGGTTTTTCTTGGTTTATTCTTATTAGGAGTGTTTCTATAGTTATATCGGAGGTTCCTCCTTGGCTTGAATCGTTAACTTGTATTTTATGAGATTTATTAGTTCTAGTGATGTTTTCTATCCTGTAGTCTGGTGTCGATGAGGCGGGAAATTCTTGAAAAACTATTAAGTAGGATTCATTGAAATCCGTATTCTTTATAAATTGTTCAACTTTATTATTAGTTGTATTAAAATTGAATCGATCTATTTCTTCTTCACTGACAATGGTGGTTAGGAAGTTCTGGCTCTCGGTATAAGATGAGTTGTACTGTAATCCATTAGTTACGAATGGTTTTCTACCTACGTGATCGAATACGTAGGACTGATATTCTTTAACAGGTTCTTCCTCCACCCCACTACCTAAGCATCCGGAAAGAAGTACTGTTAGAATTAACATGGATATAATGAGTTTTTCAGTTTTCATACTTCTTAGTTAAGTCTTCAAACTATAAAAAGGGGATTGATTTCGTTAGGAGAAAACCTAACGTAGTTCCTCTTTGATATGATTAATTATTATCTAAGAGGGTGACGAATTTTTTCCCGAAATTTATTATAGAATCTAGATATCGTTAATGAGAAAACAAAACTTAACTCATATTTTAATCATACATAGATTTTGAAAAGAGAACCAGGGATTATTTCTATTATCCTAATACCGTATCTGAAAGAATTAATATAAAAATTCAATCCATATATATTTCTAAGTTCTTCTATTAATGGTTTCTATATCATCAAAAACTATTTTAGTATTAATTCTCAGAAATTGATGTAAGGTCAGTTTTTTCTTTGTTTGTTTAGAAAATTAGGAGATCTGTTTGAGATAGGGTTAGGAGTTGAAACTCTGAATAATAAGGAAACCAATTCAGAAGATGAAGATTGGTTTAATTGGTATAAAATACTTGAATTTAATAGGAAAAAGAGATACTTAGCTTCTATCCTGATACTTGGTATCTCAAATTTTTCGATATTGATTTTAATTCATTATACTAATATCTCATTTTTCTACGCCCTCTTAGTATTTCCATTGATAATAGTTAGTTTTTTACATGGGAAGAAAATAAGTCTAGTCCCTGCTATAATTGTATCGGCTTTCTACCTACCTTCATATTTTTTCTTTA
>CAYTEI010000061.1:7740-10536 GCA_964436705.1 uncultured Thermococci archaeon | reverse complement strand
CATGAAATTCTCCTTCCTTACCTTTTCTGATCGTTTCATAATTAACGTAACCTTGACTAGATTTTTTATCAAGGTCTTCCCCCTCTTCTTTTAATCTATCAGGAACTACAACATCATTAATTTTTTTCCCTTTTACCTCATCCAGTTCAAATCCAAAAACTTCTTTAAACCGAGAATTAACATCTAAGACTTTTTCTTCGTCATCCAGTAAAACCATTGGTTCCGGTCCATTTTGGAATAGCTTTTCAAATTTTTCTTTCTCCTCTTCAGGTTCTAGATTTGTCAATTTAATCACCATAGATTCAGTCTTCCTTCAAAAAAAATAAATCCATTATTTTAAAGTTCAATCTTAAATTCTTATTTCCACAGTAAAAGGCTTGAAAATGCCTGGTTTTTTTATGATGGCTATCTCAAAGAGGATCTAATCCTCTCCAAAAGCTAAAAAACTTTTAGGGATATTACCAAAAGTACAATATAATTTATTCACAAGTCAACTTTAAAAAACTTAGGCTCTGCCAAATACTCAAATAATATTCGATTCGTGGAAATAAAACGATTATAATTCAAAACAGATGTATAACAAGTTTTATCGAGAGTTTTTTGTTTTTCTTTAAATTTAATATTAGATTTTGTTCTGGGGCAGTAGTTTTTCTCTCCTAATTTGGAAAATTATTATTCAAGTAAATAAAAAACCTAGGTATCATTTGACGTTGGAGGGGAAATTTTCTGACTCTAAATGTTTTAAGATCAAGAAAAAACTATATTCTATAAAAGAAATTAAATTTCAGTTAATTAGGATATGGTGAAAGTTTTTATGGCATTTGTGCCTGAGGTATTTTCTATGGGTCTCCCACTGGTTAATAAAACTTTATCACCGCTTTCCACTAATTGCTTTTCTTTTGTTAAATTAATTAGTTCCTGGTCGGTGGCTCCCTCTTTAGCACAGATTGGGTAAATTCCATATGAAAACATAAGTTGTTGGGAAATAGTTTTCTGATCTGGAAAAGCTAGTATCCACTGGTTGGGTTTAAATCGAGAAATCAAACGAGCAGTTCGACCTGTGTTTGATGGTATGAGAATCAGATCAATATTGATCACTCCTAGGGCTTCTATTATAGAGTGGGTTATAGCTTGCTTGATAGTACCTTTCTCTGAGATCTCATCTTTCCAATCGCTTATTCTTTTATGTCCGAATGTTCTTCTATATTTTTCAGTAGCCACAGCTATTTTTGACATTGTTTCAACTGACTTTACTGGGTATTCTCCTATGGCTGTTTCTTCTGATAACATGACGGCATCAGTTCCGTCTAAGATTGCATTTGATACGTCTGTTACCTCAGCGCGGGTTGGGATCTTGTCCTCAGTCATTGATTGGAGCATTTGGGTTGCCGTAATGACGGGTTTCCCTTGGACATTAGTTTTTTGAATGAGTTTTTTCTGAAGGACAGGAAGTTTTTCAATTCTTGTTTCGATCCCTAAATCTCCTCTAGCCACCATAATTCCGTCTGATACTTCTAAAATTTCATTAAAGTTATTTACAGCATCTGGTCTTTCTATCTTCGAAACAATTAAAAAATCTTCTTTTTTTTCATTAATAACCTTTTTTACTTTCATTACATCTCTAGCTGAACCAGCGAAGGAAACTCCGATGGCGTCAATATTTTGATCTATTGCAAAATCTAAAATCTTTAAATCGCGCTCCGTTACCGCTTCTAAATCTAAATTAGTTTTAGGAATATTTATCCCTTTTCTAGAGAATAATTGACCCGAAACAAGAACTTTACAGAAAACCTCTTTCCCTTCAATTTTCTCAGCCCTCATCCTGATATAGCCATCACTTAAAGTTATCTCGTCACCTTCAGATATTAATTCAGGAAACTTTTCGACATTAACTGGGATCTTATTTCCTTTACCAATTATATCTTCAGTGGTAAGAACGTAGGTCTTTCCTTTTTCTAGTTTCATAGGTTCATTCTCTAACTCAGCGACCCGGATTTTTATACCAGGTAGATCTCCGAGAATAGCAACTTTTCTACCTAAGTCATTGGAAACTTTTTTTATTCTTTTTATCAATTCTCGATGTTCATCGAAGTCGCCGTGAGCAAAATTAATTCTTGCGATATTCATTCCTTTCTTTATCATTCGGTTTAATACTTTCTCTGACTTAGAATTTGGTCCGATAGTTGCAATTATCTTTGTTTTTTGTCGGGGGAGTTCCATAAGATCTTTCCTCCGGAGAAGGTACAAAATAAAAATAAGAATTTAATTGATAAAAAGACTTTTATTAAGGCTGACAAATTTAGTTTTGTTAAAGTATCCACCTATCTTTAAAATGGAGTATGATACCAATCTTTTGAGATTTTTGGTTAACCAACTGATTTGATCTATTTTTTCAATTAGTTTGCAGGAGAAGATTCCTAGTTTCTTTGGGTTTGTTGATTCTCTGATTCTCCTGGTTCGTTTCTTATCATAAAATTTTAATAAGTAAAGATTAGAACGAAATGTGTGGGATAAGTACTAAATTTTTTTTTAGGAAGTTTTGTTCTAGAGTTTTAAGTTACTTAGATTGGTGAATTTTATGGAAAGATATGATGTTTTGGTTATTGGGGATGGAGTTGGTGGTTATCTTGCCACTCTTTCCGCTAATGATGGTAATAAGACTGCTCTCATTGGAGAACCTCCAGTAGGTGGAACTTGTCAGAACTTTGGATGTAAACCGTCAAAGACCCTTATCCACATAGCAGACACACTAAAAGACGCTCAAAAACTGAAAGATAATAACGTTGATTTTCAGAT
>CAYTEI010000061.1:4278-7573 GCA_964436705.1 uncultured Thermococci archaeon | reverse complement strand
ATAGATTTCAGTCAAATAATGAGTGATCTTAGAGCAAGGATAAGTAGGTGGCAGAGGAAAAAGAATGAGAAATTATCATCGAAGGAAGGATTAGATTACTATGGTTCAAGGGTTGGATTCATTGATGATTATAGGGTTGAAACTGATGATGGTGAGGTCTTAGTGGGGGATAAGATCTTCTTAGCGGTTGGAGCACGTCCTCGAATACCTTCTATTGATGGAATTGATGAATTGGACTATTTGACTAATGAGTCGATATTGGAGCTTGAAAGTCTTCCTGAGAGACTGGTTATTGTTGGTGGTGGATACATTGGGGTTGAGTATGGTCATTTCATGTCACGAATGGGTAGTGATGTAACCATAATTCAGAGAGGGGATAGACTAGTTAAGAGCCAGGATTGGGATGTTTCTAATTTCCTCCAGGAGAAACTTTCTGAGAGTATGGGTATTGTAATGAATACTGAAGTTACTAACGTTGAAAAGGAGGGATCTGAGTACATCATTAAGACTGAATCTAAGGAAGGGGAGAGGAGTGTTTGTTCTGGCGATGAAATATTGATTGCGACTGGTAGAGTCCCAAATACTGATATTCTATCTATTGGGGGGACCGACGTGGATACGGATGAGAGAGGATTTATTGAGGTTAATGAGTATTTTGAGACATCTCAGGATGATGTTTGGGCTGTTGGTGATGTAATTGGTAAGGCTTTGTTTAAGCATGCGGCGAATGTGGAGGCGAAGATCGCTTGGAACAACTCAAAGAGAGGGCAAAAGGAGTCTTTAGATTACGGGAGTAATCCTAAGGCTGTTTTTACTGATCCTGAGATTGGTTCCGTTGGTTTAACTGAAAGAGAGGCACTAGATAAATATGATGTCTTAGTTGGTAAGGCTAGTTATAAAGAGATTGATAAGGGAAGGATGATTGGTGGTGAGGGCTTTGCTAAGTCAATTGTTGATTCAGGTACTAGGAAGTTGCTTGGTTTTCATATTATTGGTCCGGATGCTTCTAATATTTTGCAGGAAGCTGTAAATGTTATGCGGAATGGGAGGACTGTTGATGAGGTTCTTAATAGTGTTCATACTTATCCTACTCTTTGTAGGATTGTTCCTCTTTCCTTGAAAAAACTTGAGCCCGTTGAGAATTCATAAAATCTAATTGTTTCTTTTTTATTTGGTTTTGTATTTCATTCCTGGTTCATTCGTAGTTTTTATTAGGTCTTTTCTTAATAATTCTTTTAGGGCTTTGCTTCTTTCCTGTTCCTTTAGATCAGTAGTTTTTTGCCTTATCTCTGAGTAATTGATCCATTCTTCCTTATCTTTTGATTGTTCTAGGATCTTTATTGCGGATAATAGTCTTTCAGATTCTTTTGAAAGGGGGGGATTAGAACTCATTATGAGATCATATAAATCTAGGGTTTGATGAATAAATCTATTTCCATTGAACCAACATTTATGATATTATATTCAATTGTTGGTTAGAGGTATCATTGGATATAGAGAGGGAGAGAAGTTAGTTTAGTGGTTGTATTTCGTTTTTTTGTGGTTTTTGGTCGTTGTTTTGGTCTTTCCACTTGATTAGTGTGGTTTGTGTTGGTTTGTTTTGTTTGTAGTATTGGATTGCTGCCTTGGTTCCGTATCGGTGGGTGCCAACTATGTAAACTTTATTATTCTTGAATTGGATTAGTGCGTAGTCCTCTTTTTTCCAGGTGCTTTCATATGTTTTGCCGTTGTAAGTCATTGTGTTTGTTTTGAAGGTTGCGTCTATCTCTGTAGCGCCGGCTTTTCCCAAAACGATCTTATTAAAATCTTGGTTCATCAGGTTCTGGTAGACCTGGTTCTTTATTTCTTGGTCTGCTTCTTTGGTGGTATGGATTCTTGGTTTTACTGTGATGGCGAATACTGAGAAACCAGGGCTTTGACCTCTAAACCTATGGTAATCATTCTTTTCTTCTACGTACTCGGTTTCTAGGGGTTTCCATTCATCTTGATATCTTTTAGCAATTACGTCCTCAGCTTCTGCGTCCATCTCCTCCAACCATGATTTATCTACTCTAAAGGTTATTTCAGAATTCTTTATTTCATCATCTTTAACATGCTTAAGATCTATCTCCGTATAAGAATAAGCATTCGGTGTTCTAGGAACTTTATTCGTGTTCCTGCCAAGATGAGTAACATGAACTGAAACATCACCAAGATACTCCTTAGAAGTTGTGGAGAACTCGACTAAGGATTGGTTCTGGTTCACAGTTTTAGTAGAAACCTTTATAGTCTGACCACCGAGCACAAACTCAATAAGTTTTGCAGGACTCCTACCCGACAAATAAACCCTTCTCTCAACTGTTTTTTGCGCGGAAACTCCACTCGAAATCGTTAAGCCAAAGCTTATTACAGAAAACAATAGAATACCAACTATAATACCTGAACTAATTATTTTTTTACATTTAGTAATAATTTAACCTCCTATAAACATTTTTTAATTAATTTGGATTCTCTTCAAGATCAATACTTAATCATATTTATTGATTAATAAGTAATTATTCTTGGGTATCGTTCTTCCTCTGGATTATCAATGAAGGAACCTAAGGGCCCCGGTGGGCCTCCTCGATATAAAGTATTAACGGGTAAAATTTTACTTATCAAATAAAAAATCTGTATTTACTATAAATAATATTGATAAACTCTTTATATAGTTATGAGAAACGCTTTTCATTTCTGTCTTTCTTTACCCGTTAATAAGGCGAGGATAAGCCCAAAAACCTCTTATTCATTCCTACAATACCAATATGAATTCGTGAATATCTTTATTGTTTATAGATCTGCTTATTTAAAAGTTTTTTTGTTAAGAACTATTTCAAAGGGGCTCAGTGTCCGAAATTTCCAGATAAATCACTTTTTCCAGTTCCTATTCATTTGAATTTTGAGATTCGGATTTTAAGGATCTTTGTAGCAATGAATATTTTAATTATTTGAATCCAGTTCCTGAAAAAGTTTTGAAGAGATTTCAATCATTTAACGAAACTTGATCCTTATCGTCATTAAATATTTTTTAGTTAGTTATCCAGAATAGGTATTGAAACTTTGAATGGTCTCTTATCCTTATTAGGTGATATTGCTTTTCCTTCCAATAGGTATACTAGATTTAGTTTTCCTTGATTTTCATCCAAGATCCCATCAACTCTGTAGGCTAAGGTTACATTATTTATAAAGAATCTGTTATACATTGTTCCTCTGAATGGTTGTTCGAGCTCTTTTATAGCGTTTTCTAAATTCTTTGTAACTTCGATTTCCTTTTCAC
>CAYTEI010000061.1:0-4091 GCA_964436705.1 uncultured Thermococci archaeon | reverse complement strand
TTATTAGCAATTTTCTTCGCTTCAGTATCCTTCGGTAATTCACTAGAACTTGATGACGGTAGATTTGAATTAAATTCAACAGCTCCGTTATGGTAAAGTATCAGAGAATTGTTACCCTCTAAACCTATGATACGGGATTTATTCTCATTGAAAATAAAGTTCTCTCTGACTTCAATAGCCACACCGCCTTCTGGCCAAGGCCTTTTCACAGCCTCTAATTCATCTTTCATATTGAAGGGTTCGGATCTTGCTATTTCGGTAGCTTCATTTTTCTTAATCGATTTTGAATTTACTTTAGGTATCGTAATCCTTTTTGGAAGAATCGGATCTGTAAAATTCTTGATTATCTTTGTACTTTCAGAAGATCTGAGGTAGTTATAATCCTCATTAGTATCACTATTATTCAAATTAATTGAGATAAATCCTAGAGATCCTATCATTAACAATATTATGATGACCATAGTTTTACTAAATAATTTGCTTTCCATTCTTCACCCCCTAGCAAGTCCAGCTTTCACTCCATACAGCTGTCTCTGAATCCGAGCTCGGATCATTGTACATTCCAGAATCAAATCCGGGAAAATACTCATTCTTATATTCAGTATAAAAACTTCCCCCACCTGACTCAACAGCATAAAACATTTTAGCCTCCACAGAAGTATATTGACTCGGATCATCTTTTGTAGCCTTTTTCCAAGCTTCACCAATGGAATAGGGCCCCAGGTGTCTGTACCATACTTCGCTAAATATTCGCCTAAATATTTTGTATCGTGCAATGAATTTTTAAAGCCTGCTAAACCATGTAATTCCACTGGATTACTATTAAAAGCGTTTTTCCAGTCTGAAGTATCTAGAACCGAACAGGCTGCGATAAAAGCCCATTCTAAATCTTTATCCCCTCCACAAACTCTCCGACCAGTGTACTTTCTTCACATAATTTGAATCACCATCAGTATCTGTTGAAAACCTAAAGTATCCAGTTTTACCATGTCCTGCAAAATAAGTAAAGTCTACATCATCCACGTAATTGTAATCATTTCCGCCTACTGAACTCTTCTCCCAGTGTTTCTCATTAGCGTTCGTGTTTCCGTAGTTAAATACGCCTTGAAAATTATGATTACCCATCTCTTTCAGGAACCCAGAAGCATCCTCTTCACATAGACCTAGATCAGATAAAGAAGGGTATTCTTCAACCCATTCTACTCCAATTCCTTGTCATTAGTGTCTTCAGCCTTTGCCATAGACACAGGAATTAAAACCAGAATTATGGCAATAATCCCTATTTTTAATTTCATTTAGAACCCACTTAATCATAATATTAGAATCGATAAGAATTTTTATGCATCAACGTAGTAAAATATATTAAAAAGAAGGATGGTGATTCCTTCAAGCTGTAAAAGTGAATTCTTAACTGAAGGAATAGTATTTCTAGTCTATAAGTTTCGATATATCAGTGGGCTCCACAATATGATGAAGATTTTTCAAGGCTTATTTGTCAGTAACATAAATGTATTAAATAAAAGAGCCTAATAACGTTATAAGTTTATGAAATCGTTATTTGTATTGTTTCAGATAATGGGGTCTTAAAATGTTACGGGTGTTTAAACATAACCGTTATGAGATTAGTATCGTTTTATTATTCCTCGTAATCATAATATCCAATGTACTATTTCTTACAACAACAAATATTTATTATAGAATAGATAATGAAAGACAGAAAAGAGGGATAGAAAAGCAATTCCCTCCAGGTAAGCTTTCTTTAAGAGTAAGTATTGTCCTAGGCGTCCTAACCAATCTTTTTTGGTTAACCAGCGCTAGATTTAGGAAAAAATTTTTACAATTCCTTTTATCTAATGATTTAGGTCATTTATCCATAAAAAATGCAGAACTAATTGTAACCATAATGGAAAAAGAGGAATTCACAATACCCGAATTATTAAAATCCTCAAACACAAATTTATCACGAGATTCAATTCTTAGACTTCTACAAAAATTGGAAAAACATGGATTGATAGAAGAAACCGATTCTAAAAAAGAAAAAAAGGGAAGAGGAAGAAATCCTCAAATCTACAAATATAAAGGAAAACTAAAATTAAAATAATTTCCCTTCTATCATCACTTTCTCTTATTATCTCGAATCTCCTTCAGTTTTCTTAGTGATCGGTATGTCCACAACTCCTTTATGTGGTGTACAACACCAACAATTTGATAGTTTAATCCTTCAAATTGACAGCATACACAACTGATACAGATTGTTGATTTATTTTTTATAGGGGACTAGTTGGTGGGATTTGGTTTTGTTTTTGGGAGACATTTTTGTAACATTTTGCACAACTTTTTTATATATGAATTGTTAATAATGTTACAGTATGTTTAGGGAAACAGAACTCAAAATCCTAGAAACAGGTGATGGAAACTCAATCAAAGAAATAGCTGAATCCATGGAAACCGATCCCAGCCACATCTCCAGAACAGTAAAAACCCTACAAAATAAAGGCCTTCTCGAAGCAAAAAGAAACAAAAATAAGACTATCCATCTAAAAGATAACAAAGTAGTAGAACTTTACCAGAACCTGAATGAGAAATATCCACACATCAACTTCCCCAAACTCCTGAAGGGTAAGACAATCCCCATCCTCTACTACCTAGATAAGCCAAGATCAGTCAAAGAAATTGCAAATAAAACAAACAACTACAGAAACACAACCCACCGAATAATCAAAAAACTACACCACAGAGGAATAATCAAAAAGAAAAACTCCAAATACACCCTAAAAAAAGAATTCCAAACTCTAAACGAGTTCGCTAAAGAATACATCCACCACACACACAGAAACAAATCCGAAAAAAACTACACAATCCTCTGGGAAACACTCACCGAATTCCTGATCCAGACCACTGATAAGATCGAAGAAGATAACTTTCACTTAACAGGGCCAGCCCTCTTCCAAGAATACGGACTACCCCTCCTAAACACAACAAAAAACCATTACTTCTACACAGAAAAAATAAAGAAAATAGAACCAAAAGAACTAATATGCCACACCTTACTAATAGATAAAGGAACAAGATACCAAACCTACTGCCTACTCCTAATAAAAAAAGAAGAAATAGACCAAGACGAACTGTTAAGGAAAGCCGAAAAATACAGACTAAAAGAAACAATAAAAACCCTAAACGAATACCTAAAAACTCAAGGAAAACAGAGAACTCCAAAACAGCCCGAATGGGAAGAACTTAAAAAATTAGCCAAAGAATATGGAGTTCAACTATGAGAAATAAATTTGGTAGAGAATTCATAGAAAAAGAGTTAAAAAGAATTGGGAAGGAGCTGGAAAAGCCTTTAATTACCTACTTGATAGGTGGTGGGGCGATGGCTTTCCAAGATATGAAAGAAGCTACTAAGGACATTGACATAGTAGTTACAAGCGGTAAAGATTTCAGGCGCCTAGAAAATGTTCTTAAACAAACTGGTTACTCTGGAATCAAGGAATTAGAAGAGGAGTACGAAGAACTGGGGGCTCAGAAAATACTGGAGAACCCAAATGGATGCAGATTTGATATATTTAACCAGCAAATCGTTGACAAATTAATTTTCTCCAAGTCCATGGAGGAACGAAGTAAAGATCTTGGCTTAGAAGAAAATCTCCAGGTCAAGTTAACCTCTTCTGAGGATATCTTTCTTTTCAAATGTGTAGCTGGAAGAACAACCGATATAGAAGACATGAACACCTTGATCCAGACAGGATTAAACTTTGAAACCATAAAGAAAGAGATAGATAAACAAGAAGAGCTTCTTGGACAGGAACTATTCATCACACACATAACCGAATCCCTAGAAAACCTCGAAGAAAAGTATGAAACCACAACCCCTCTACCAAAACTCCTAAACGAAAAAATAAACAAAATCTATGATCAAATCGAGATACTAAACAAACTCAAAGAAGAAACCAAGATCAAAGATGTAAAGAAAAATGTGAAAATGCCCAACCCTAGATTCCAAAGAGCATTGAAGAGATTAAAGAACAAGAATAAGATCAAAATAGAAAACAATAAAATCAAAGAAATCCAAAATAAAGTAATATAGCCCC
>CAYTEI010000060.1:0-10597 GCA_964436705.1 uncultured Thermococci archaeon | reverse complement strand
CCTTCGTCATCGTACATGTATTCCTCTGTAAGGGTTGATCCAAGATGCTGAACGATTCCACCATATATTTGTCCATCAACAGATTGTGGGTTGATTTCCTTACCTAAGTCCATACTAGTTATGATCTTTTCTACGTTTATTTTTCCTGTTTCTGGGTCTACTTCTACTACTGCTCCTCTGGCTCCAACAGTCCAGAAGAGTCCGGGAGCTCCTTGTCCAGTATCCGGATCTAAGTTTTCAGTTCCTTCAGCAGCATAGGTTCCATAACCAACTACAGGTCCACCGAAACCTCCACCATCAGGTTTAGTACCGCCAAGAGCTAATTCGCTAAATGATATCTCTTTGTCACCATCTTTTTCCATGACTTTTCTGTTTTTCACTTCTAATCTTTCTTCGTCTGTGGTGAAAGTTTTAGCAGCCATTTCCTTTAACTGATCTTTTACGTCATCACATGCATCTATAACTGCTCTTCCGTCCATGAAAGTGCTACGGCTTCCTACTGTTTGCCAAGTGTATACGGAAAGATCAGTATCAGTATGGTTAGCCACTTTAACATCTTCATAAGACATATCTAATTCTTCTGCCAGCATCTGAGCTAAAGAACTAACGGTACCTTGCCCCATTTGAGAAGTAGTAATAGACAACGTTACAGTTCCGTCTTCATTTACTTTTACTATTGCGGATGAGGTTGTGTTAGCTGGCATAGCGGGAGCCTTGAAGAATAGTCCTACTCCTTTTCCTCTTATTTTTCCGTTTTCGGTTTCTCCGGTTTCTACTTTATCCAGTTCTTCGACAACCTTGTCAATAGTTTCATCTATTCTTCCTATTTTTTTGTCTAGTTTCTGGCCGGTTGGCCCTCTTCCTCCTGGTAGTATTATGTTTTTTTCTCGAAGCTTGACTGGGTCCATGTCTAGTTCTTTTGCTACTAGGTCCATTTGTCTTTCTGTTGCCCAGAAGAATGGTACGTGTCCGAATCCTCTAAACGCTGTTCCGTATGGTCTGTTGGTGTATACTGTGTAGCTGTCTGTTTTTATGTTTGGTATTTCGTATGGTCCTGGGGATGCGTATCCGGCGGCTCTTCCGACGTTGACTGTGTAGTCGGCGTATGCTCCTGAGTCCCAGTAGTATTCTATTTCCATTGCTGTTATTTTTCCATTTTCTTTGACTCCGGTTTTTAGTTCGGCTTTGAGTCCTGTTCTTACTGATGATGATCTGAATTGTTCTTCTCTTTTTAGCGCGATTTTTACTGGTCTTCCTCCGGCTTTTTTGGATAGTAGTATTGGGAGGGGTTCCCAGTTGACTCCTGATTTTCCTCCGAATCCTCCTCCGAGGTATGGGGTGTTTACTTCTATTTTGTTCATTGGTATGTCGAATATTCTGTGTATGTTTTCTTGGACTATGAATGGTGCTTGTGCGCTTGTCCATACTTTGATGTTGTCATCGGCGTTCCATTGGGCTACTGTGCTGTGGGTTTCCATTTCTACGTGTTGGGTTTGTGGTTGGTCGAATGTGTTAGTTATTATTTTATCTGCTTTTTCAAATCCTTTTTCTACGTCTCCTTTTCTGTTTTTGTAGTGGTTTGCTATGTTTGTTCCGTCTTTTGGGTAGATGAATGGTGCTCTTTCGTATTCGCCTATGTTTTCATGGATTAGTGGAGCGTCTTCTTTTGCTGCTTTTCTTGTGTCGAATACGGGTTCTAGTTCTTCGTATTCTACTTCTATTTTTTCCACTGCCTTTTCCGCTATTTCTTCTGTGTCGGCGGCAACGGCTGCTACGGGCTCTCCTACGAAGTGTACTTTGCCTCTGGCTAGTAAGTTTCTGTCTCTGACGTATTTTCCATATTTGAATGCTGCGTCTTCTCCTGTTACGATAGCTCTAACTCCTTCTATTTTTTTCGCTTCTGATGTGTCTATGTTAAGTATTTTTGCGTGAGCTTTTTCGCTTACTGCGATTTTTGTGTATAGCATTCCAGGAAGTTCAACGTCTTGTGTATAATTTGCCTGCCCTGTCACTTTTTCAACTTCATCCTTTCTTTCTGCTGGTTTTCCTACCCAAGAATTTTCTTCTGACAATTTATCACCTATCTTTTTAGATTAGAAGGGTTGGTTAAGATCATTTAATGTATTACTCTTTTTACTGAAAATTGTAAATCATTTTATCTTTAATTGAATGGGATATTACCAAACCCTTCTTAATATAGTTATTTTTACGCATTAAAATGTGTTTTAATTATATAAATAATTTTCCCAAAAATAAAAGAAAAATAAAAATTCCATAAACAAGGTAATAAAAATGATAATTTGATAAGAATAGTTTAATGGATTTAATTAGGCTTATCCTCCACTTTCTACTGCTCCGACTCCTAATATTCGTTCCTGATTTTTTATTCTGTCTATTTCAGTTGTGAAGATGAACTGGAAGTGTAGGTTTTTTCGCTGGTTGTAGGTTTGTGAAATGGAGTTTGGAGAGCTGAGAATTTTTCTGAATTTTCTTACTTGTCTTCGAAGGAGTCATTTATATAGGATGTTTATGGAGGTGGTTCAGTGGTTTTGGCGTGTTTATGTGAGTTTTAGGATTATGTCCCCTTCTTTTACTTTTAGTTTTGTTGCTGATACTTGGCATTTAGCTATTAGTAGGAAGAATATGTTTTTGTATTGGCTTAGCCCTTCGTAGTTTCCTTGTCCTTTTGATATTACTATGTCATGGTTTTTTATCCATCTTTGTACTTCTTTTGATGCTCTTGGCGGTCCTGTGTTGGGGTCTCCGTTTGTTATGGTTTTGTATTGTAGGTTGGGTAGTTCGTTAAATCCTACGTATTCAGTGTCTTTTTTAGTTGCATCGTTGAGGATTGGTCCTCCTTTTACTACTGTTGTGATTTTGTTGAGTTCTTTTAATCCTTTTTTCTTTCTATATTTGATTATTTCGTCTAGTAATAGTTTATCGAAAACTATTTCTCCTGTATTGTCAACGAATATTAGTAGATCAGTGGTTTCAGGATCTTCAATTCTTTCAAGGAATTCAGGATAATTATTAATAGCTATTTCTTTTTCTAGAACTTCTCGGATTGTTTTTTTAACTTTAAGGTTTTTTTCGTCTACTGCTCCGAAGTCGATGATGTTACCGGCTATAGAGATCTTGGTGGCGGTTTTTAGTTGGTTATCTCTTTCTTGAAGAATTTTTTTCGTTTCAGGGAGTATTTCTAGGGCATGATCGTTATATTTGTGTTTCACTTCTTTGTAAGGGTCGTTAATTTGGGTTTCTTCCCTCACTATGTGATGTGCCTTGTGCGAAAGCTCTGGCGGGGTTTTATCCCAGTCCATATCCATTAATCGTTTCATAATTTTTCTTAGAACTTTCTCTTCAATTTCTCTATTGTTCTCGTTAAATCTAATAGCGTTCAGAGCTTGCTGTTGAACACAGGGAATGCAGTCCATATCTAGTTTCATTGTTTCACCTTGGTTACTTTACTCAATTTTGCTTTAATGATTTGTTTTATTGGGATGTATAAAGGAAAAGAAGAGAAGATTGATAAGTTTGTTTAGTCGTATTTTTTCCGGATTTTTTCGTTATTGATTAATGTGTTTTTTATTCTTTTTTTCCATTTTTCTGTTTCCCAGGTTTTTAGTTCGCCGTGTGTTTCTATGTAGCTTTTGGGTATTGGGTGTGTTCCTAGCACTACTTCTAAGCCGAATTTTTGTTCTATGAAGTTTTTGAAGTGATCTATCCTTGGGCATGGTGGGTACCCGACTAGTAGGCCTGTTGCTAGGTGAATTATGTCGGCTCCGTTTTCTTTCATTTCTTCTGGTGCGTTTTCAATGTTTCCTCCTGGACAGCCTCCGCATGTTGTGTATCCAACGATTTCTACTTCTTCATCTCCGTATTTTTCAAAGGCTCCTTCTCTATTTTTTAGAGATTTAAAGCATTTACCACCAGCACAATCACTATATCTATCACATATTATTATACCAATCTTATTCATAAATTATCACTTTCTCATAATGTATTGGTAGAGGTCCATGGAGTTGTTTAATACCCATTTCTTCTCATATGTGTAACGATTTTTATTGTTTTCCCTAGACAGAATCACTAACTAATCAAACCAAAAAAATATTTCCTGAAGAATTCAAGTGCAGATATATAATCTGGTACCGGAAAAACTAAATATAGAGGGTTCTAGATTACTCTAAGCCATATATTACTTTAAAAGGAATAAAAATTCTTAAAGATTAGTAAGGAAAAATATGAGGTTTTTTATATGGTTGAAGAGTTATATTTGGATGATTGTTATAAGAAGTCTTGTTCAGCTGAGATAACTGATGTAGATGGAGAGTACGTTGAAATAGATGAAACCATCTTCTATCCTGAGGGTGGTGGCCAGCCAACAGATAAAGGCAAATTAACTACTGATGATGGCGAAGAATACGAAATATCTAAGGTGAAGAAAAGAGAAGGAAGTATCTACCACAAAGTCGGTGAAAATTCGCTTGAACCTGGTCAAGAAGTGAATTGTGAACTGGATTGGGGGAGAAGGTACATCTTCATGAAGTACCATACCTGTCTACATATCTTATCCCAAGCAGTTTTCTCTAATTACGGCGGCCAAGTTAAAGGAAATCAGATCAGAGAAAATAAAGCCAGACTAGATGTTGATATTGATATAAACGATGTTATGGTTCCAAAGTTGGAAGTAGAAGTGAATAAAGTAATAGAGGAAGGAAGAGATGTGGAGATTCAGGTTTATCCTAGAGAAGAAGCTGAAGAGAAAGTTAATCCTGATAAGGTAAGACTTGATTTATTACCAGATTTTCTGGAAGAACTAAGGCTAATTGAGATCGAGGATTACGATGTGGATGCATGTGGAGGAACTCACGTTGGGAACACAGGAGAAATCGATAAAATAAGGATTACAGACATAATAAATAAGGGTAAGGATACTACCAGAATAGAGATTACAATGGAATGAATTATGAATTATTAATGATTATTTAATGGGTTTATGCTTCTCTTTCGCTTTCTACTGCTCCGATCCCTGGTATTCTAACTTTTTTCTCTATTCTGTCTATTATGTCTGTGAAGATGAATGTGAAGAATAGGTATATTGCTGCTATTAGGGTGAGGGTTTCTATTACTCTGAAGTTTTCTACGAATATGAATCTTCCTTTTGCGAATAGTTCTTGGACTGTTATTATGTAGGTTATTGAGGTGTATTTTAGTAGGTAGATGAGTTCGTTTGACCAGGCTGGTATTGTCATTCTGAGGGATTGTGGTAGGATTACGTGTCTTATTGATTTTAGTTTGGACATTCCCATTGTTCTGGCTGCTATCATTTGGCCTGATCCGATTGATTGGATTGATCCTCTTATGTATTCTGCTTGGTATGCGGCGCTGTTTAGGCTTAGTCCGATTAGTGCGGCGTTCATTGGTGTTGGGTTGTATCCTATGGCTGGTATACTGTAGTAGATGATGAATAGTTGTACGAGTAGCGGGGTTCCTCTTATTATTTCTATGTAGGTTGTGCTTATTGTGGATAGAGCTTTTTTCCGTAGACTCTTCCTAGGGATAGGGATATGCCTAGGATGAATCCGAAGAATATGGCTATGAGTGTCATTAGGAGGGTTTTTTGTATTCCTGGTATGAGTTTTGGGAATATCTCTATGTAGTAGTCTATTATGGTCATTTTTTATTCCTCTTCTCCGTAGAGGGTGGCTATTTTTCCGAGGAATTGTTTGGTTCTTTTTTGGTTTGGGTTTTGGGTCATTTTCTTTGGGGTTCCTTTTTCGACTATTACTCCGTTTTCCATGAATATTATTTCGTTTGAGACGCTTGCTGCGAATCCCATTTCGTGGGTTACTACTAGCATTGTTATTTCGTGGGCTAGGTTTTTCATTACTTCTAGTACTTCTCCGATGAGTTCTGGGTCTAGGGCGCTTGTTGGTTCGTCGAATAGCATTATTTTTGGTTCCATGGCTAGGGCTCTGGCTATTCCTACTCTTTGTTTTTGGCCTCCGCTTAGTTCTGCGGGGTATTGGTTGGATTGTTCTTTGAGTCCTACTCTGTCTAGTTCTTTCATAGCTTTTTCTGTGGCTTTTTCTTCGTTCATTCCTTTTACTTTTTTTAGTCCTAGGGATACGTTTTTTAGGGCTGTTAGGTGATTAAAAAGATTAAATCCTTGGAATACGAATCCGATTTCCTGTCTTATTTTGTTGATGTTCTTGGATCGATCGGTGATTTCTTCTCCGTCTAGCCATACTTCTCCTTGGTCTGGTGGGCTTAGTTGGTTGATGCATCTTAGGAGTGTGCTTTTCCCTGTTCCGCTTGGTCCGATGATTACTTTGGTTTCTCCTTGGTTCATGGAGAAGGATATGCCTTTCAGTACTTCTGTATCGTCATAGGCTTTATGTATATTCTTTAGTTCGAGCATAGTCATCTTATTTTACCTCTCAATATCTACTTCAAACCCGGTCATTCTATACTTATCTTCTAAGTAGCTTAGAAATTTATTCGTGGAGATAACTAATACGAAGTATATTGCAGCAATTATAGTGAATATGACGATTGGAATGTTCGCTGGAGCGTTTATTCCTGTCATTATGTATCTTCCTTGCCTCATAAGCTCTGTTGCCCCGATAGCATATGCAATAGAAGTATCCTTAAGAACGATCGTGAATTCGTTGGACCAACCAGGAATAGATAATCTTAGAACTTGTGGTAGGATCACGTGTCTAGCTGACTTAATCCGGGACATACCAATAGATAGTGCTGCCGACATCTGGCCTTCTGGTATTGAGTTAATAGATCCTCTAAATATTTGGGCTTGGTATGCGGTACTTCTAAGTCCTAGTCCGAGAACTGCTGACTTGAAAGGTCCAAGATTAATCCCTATTTGGGATAGGCCGAGGTAGATCATGAAGAAGATCACTAGTAGTGGGGTGCCTCTTAGAATCTTTTCATATAGATAAATAGGAAAAGAAAGGAATTTGTGACCGAAAGATCGGCCGAAAGCCATCATTATCCCTAGAGGAGTACCTATTCCTAATCCTAGTATTGTTAGGGCTATTGTTTTTCCTAGTCCGGGGAGTAGTGATGGTAACCGACTTATTAGGTAATCGATCAATTTATCACTTTTATTCGCCAAAGTACTTGTTTACGAGTTGGGTCCATTCTTCGGTTCCCATGAATTCTTCTAGTACAGTATTAAGATCTTCTAATAGTTCTTCATTGCCTTTTGTTACTCCGAATCCGTAGGCTTCTCCTGTTTCAATTGTATGAACTACTTCAACGGATCTTTCAGCTGCGAATGCTTCGGCAACTGGCTTATCTAGAACTACGGCATCGATGTTTTCGTTAGTAAGGTCTCTTATAGCTAATAAGTAGGTTTCATATCTATTGAAGTCATCACTATTAAGATTACCTTGTTCCACTAGGTTGGTATTAACATAGTTGGCTCCAGTCGTCCCGGTTTGAGCCCCGACTCTATGATCTGCAAGATCTTCTACCTCATCTATCTGAATATCAGAGCCTTCTCTAAGTAGGACAGACTGGTCTGCCTCATAATAAGGATCGGTGAAATCTATTTCCTCTTTTCTCTTTTCATTAATAGTCATTGCCGCTGCAACAACATCTATTTGCTCATTCTTTACGGAAGGAATTAATGAATCAAATGACATATCCTGAACAGTAACCTCATATCCCTGAGACTCAGCAATCTCCTTAATCAACTCAATATCGAAACCAACGATGTTATCATCCTCATCCATGTACTCAAATGGTGGGAAGTCAGCGGAAGTACCAACTACTAACTCGCCTTTACCTTCTTCTTCCTCACTAGTGCATCCCGAAGCAGATACTGATATTACTAAGATCAGAACTAACAAAGAACCAAATAACGCTTTTCTTTTGTTCAACATATCAACCATTAAAAATTCCGAGACCTTTATTAATTAACTTTTTGGAAAAAAATTCCCTACCAAAAGAAAAGGTTGAAACCAGAAAGAGAAATCAAATAAATCTATTTTTGATTTGGTAAAGTAAGCCAATTTCTTATATCATCAGGATCTCCGAGGAGATTTCTAATTTCTTCTTCAGAATAAACCAGGTGAGAATCTTTACCAGGATTCAAGTTATTAATCGCTGAGATGAGATTTTTTAGGGCTGATGCCTTGTTCATCAGGATCTTTGACTTTTCTACTTCATTTAACTCAAATAAACTTGGCCACTCGATCCTAGAGAAACCTTCGAATCCATAGTTCTTTTCTAGGAAGTTTAGGTATGGTCTTAGGATCATCTCTTCAGCTATAAGGCTTCTTCTATGATCTATATAGCCATAGTAGTTTGCCTCATCTTGAGTACTTGCCAGTTCCCCACGTTCACTGCCAATAAGAATTCTCTTCGGAATATTGGTGTGCGCTGAAATAAATCCAAGGTTAAGTTCAATATTCTCCTTAATACTACTAGGATCACCGGATAACTCACTAACCTCGGCATCTGCAAGTGCAATATAATCCGTTAGACCCGTCCTAAACTTCTTCATCTCATGATTCAGAGCTAACTCATCAGATTCTCTTAGTTCATTCTCAAAATTGAAGTATAGTGGGGATAGACCTCTCTGGTAATGCGCCTCACTATTACCACCCAGAACCTTACTAATATTAGTCAAGGCATTGAAATTAGGATCTAGGGCGCTATAAGAATCGAGGTCGTGTTCAAGTGTTAGTTCGGCTACGGGAAGAACTCTATTCCCATGTATCTCTAAAGTTTCTTCTTCCTCTTCTATGAACCACTTCACGGGTTCTCCATAGTTTTCAGAAGATCTATCCTTCTCAACCTCCCAACCCTCACTACTAAGATCCTTAACCGAATAAACTTCTAAATAAGTAGGGTTATTGGTTGGCGGCTCCTCCAAAAACTCATTCCGCGTACCAATGATTATGATTGCTAATCCGTGTAGTCTTTGAAGTCTATCTGCTTTTCTGCTAGTCTTGATCAATTCATTCTTTTTAATGAATGGAGGATCTATTTCTTCATCGTTTTCGTTCAGTATTTTCGGTGGCTTTCTCCATGTGTCTTTTGGCGGTCTCTCTACTATTGTCTGAGCTATCGGATGTCTTTCCCACAGCTCCACTCTCTGCTCAGGATCAATCTTCTTATCATATCTTAACTTAGTGTAAAGATCATCCCAAGAACTTATCTTATCAGATCTGAGTGTTTCCCGAGGATTTTCTATCGAATTACCAACGAAATCACTTTTAAAACTCGATCCTTCCTCACCCTCAAATCCTGATGTATTCTCAACGCTTCTTGATAATCCAAGATTAAAGTTAAATTCCATAACAAACACCTCCAAGATCAATAAAAAAGACAATAGATCTAGAGTCTAGGATTTCTCCAAACCTTGTTATCTACCTGATCCTTATTCCTGGTTAAGTGATCTTGATTTGAGGGGATCTCTGAGTTTGCAACTCTGTTTCTATTGTTTTCGGTTTTACATAGCGCGAGCATTAGGCTGTCTACGGTATCAGGGCTTTTACTTGGGTCCTCGATAACTATCTTTCCCTTAGAATTAAGATCATATTTCAGATTCATCAAGGAATTCTTTAACTCCTTATTATTTGGTAAATCGATTCTTTCTTCTTCTAGTGCTTGCCGAAGCTTCCAGTATCCCTCTGACTTCCTATTCAGGAACCGGTTTCTAGGATCACTCCTTGGATCCTCTGATGCCTTAATATCGATTACTTTAAGCCCCATGTCCTCAAGTTCATCACCGACAGGCCCACCAACACCGACTGCATCAATCTTAACGGGAATATCCTTGCTACTTATTTCATTAGATATCATTTTAGCTGTTTTTGATGTATCAGCTTCATCCCATTTCTTTATTGAACGTACAACGTATCTTGGGTCATCATCCTGTATTTTCAGTACTTTGGTTAGGACTGTGTTATCTGCTCCTCCTCTTGCAACATCTAATCCATAAGATCTATTATCGGTAGGGGAATCTAGGTACATTTCAGGTACATCGAAGTTGTTCTGCGTGGCTTTACGGATCCATTCTCTTTTAAATAAGGATTTCTCCATCTTTTCCGGATACCTTGCTTCATACCAGATCGTGAACTCATTACCTGTCATTTCTTCTCTACGATCCTCTACAAATTTCTTACTTAGTTGACCGGCTTTTACGGCATCTCTCCAATCGATCCTAGTATGAGACCATCTCTCATTATCCTTATTCTCATATATGAATCCGTAATCCACCGCATTACTCACCAAGAGAACAAAAAAATCCTCAGAATTATCTCCAAGCATCGTTAAAATATTAGACCTAACTATACTTGGCGGAATTAGTTCTGATTCATCAACAATGAGAGTGGTAGCTCCTTTTCCTACAACACTTCGTCCGTCACCACTAATATTAGCAGTAAGAATCGATATCTCTGATCCTGTTTTCCAGGTAATTCTCTCCTTTGATAATTGGTTCTTTAGATCATCTTTGGATCTGGAGATATCATCTAGAATTCTTAAGATGTAATGGTGGTCTGATAGATGTTTAAGAATGTAATTCATTATTATTTGTGATTTCTTTTTTGTTGGGGCTACGATC
>CAYTEI010000059.1:0-10650 GCA_964436705.1 uncultured Thermococci archaeon | reverse complement strand
TCGTTACCAAAACCAGATAGTCCCGGCGGTCGTCGCTACCGTCGTCGGCCGTGAAGTTGAAGTCGAACGTCCATTCGGTCTCGACTGGTGCCCCCGGTCCGGTCGCGTCCGGCGCGTAGGCCGAGCGATCGATGTTGGAATGGTGTGTCCACCAGCCCTTCTCAGATTCTTCTACTGTAACGGCATCAGTATCGGCAGTTTTGCCTGTTGAATCATGAGTGACAGTGACCGCAGTTCCGTCATCTCCATCAACTAATTCGTTACCGTGTGAGGGACTTGCGGAATAGTCAGCATGAGTTCCATCAGTGAATGTGACAATGTTTGTAGTTGAATTACTATACGTTTCTTTGACTTCCAGACCGCTCAGATCCAAAGTCTCCCCGGCATCATAGCTCAGAGTCGGCTGTGTGGTTACACTTATACTCTCAAGTACTGCTCCTGTTGCCAGCCCCGGTTCGGGTTCCTGATGATTGTCTTGCAGGTATGGGTATGAGATATTGTCACCACTTACAACACCCCAAGTACTGGTGAAATCAAAGTTCATATTACTTTCAGCGTTGCTACCTTTCATCTCAGAAGTCAGGAAACCCTCAACAGTATAAACAGTACCATCATCCAGACCGATTCCATCGGATTGAGTGGTTGTCTGTTTATCCCAATAAGAATCATCCACAGTCTCCTGGTTCCATCCTATTAGCCCTCCTACATTATTGTTTCCAGTGACGTTTCCCGTAGCATAAGAATTATTCACAATACCACCATAGTTTTGTCCGATTAGCCCTCCTACATCATCATCGGAGCCGGTGACGTCTCCCGTAGCATAAGTATTATTCACAATATCACTTCCACTCTGTACGTATCCGATTAGCCCTCCTACATCGTCGGAGCCGGTGACATCTCCCGAAGCATAAGAGTTCTTCACAGTACCACCGTTTTGTCCGATTAGCCCTCCTACATCGTCGGAGCCGGTGACATCTCCCGAAGCATAAGAGTTCTTCACAGTACCATAATAGTTATTCCCGATTAGCCCTCCTACATCGTCGGAGCCGGTGACATTACCTGTTACTGAAGAGTTATTCACATTACTGTTAAGGTATTTTTGTCCGATTAGCCCTCCTACGTATCCGAAACCGGTGATGTTCACGTTTTTTAGAGAAACATTATTAACAGTTCCGCCATCATCTAATCTCCCGAACAGGCCAACGTAATCCTCACTCGAACGATCGATGGTTAGGTTCGAAATGGTGTAGCCGTTGCCGTCGAAAGTTCCTTTGAACGCAGTACTGGAGTTTCCGATCGGCAGGAACCCTTTGCCGGAGTTGGCCGAGGCACTCGCGACTGAATCGTAGCTTGCTGTACTGGTGTTGAGGTCGTTTATCACGGTGAAGTTCGCATCGAGATGGTCTCGCGTATTATTTAGATGATACCAGTTCGCAATTTCATAAGGTGAGCCTTGAGATCCGTCTCCTCCTGCAAATTCTTCTTGTGTGGTTACGAGCCCCGGCTCTGGTTCCTGATGATTGTCTTGCAGGTGTGGGTAGGACATGTGAGAACTATTACTCACATAGCCCCAAGTATCGGTGAAGTCAAAATTCATATTACTTTCAGCGTTGCTACCTTTCATCTCGGTTGTATTGAGGCCCGTAATGTCAACTGTTCCAGAGTTTTGGCCAACCCCACTATCGAGGCCAGTTCGGTTGAGGTCCCAATAGGACCCGCTGATTTCCCCGTTGGAATCAACTTGGCCGGCCAGGCCACCTATGTTTCCGTCTCCCGTATCACTAATATTACCAGCGGCATACGAGTTGTTTAAATAAACTTTGGGTCCACTGGAGTAAACCCGACCAACGAACCCACCAATATTATTAGCACTTCCGGAGACGTTCCCCGTGGCATATGATTCATTCAGATAGACATCAGAATTCCGCCCTTCGAGTCTACCAATGAGGCCCCCGATGTCATGAACGCCACCTGTTGAATCGTTCTCAGTCACGTTACCGGTAGCGTAGGATTGTGTGATATATCCATCACGGATATGACCTGCTAAACCACCCACCTTTTGACTTCCTGAGGCACTTTCGTTGCCTGTCACGTCACCATGTGCCGAGACGTTAGAGAGGTCTGACATACCTCCGCCCCAACCGAGGAATCCTCCGACACTGTCTCTTGTATTGGTAGATGTCACAGTTACATTCGCGCTAGAGTTGCGATATGTGGCGTCAATACCAGTTTGGGCCGCCATGCCGCCAGCATTACCACCGTCGGAACCATCGGCCAGGACTGTGCCACTCACGTGAACATTTTCGATGACACCGTCAAATGTCCCCACCACCGTACCGGTGTGTCCATCTCCCGAAACCGTCGCGTTACGGAGTTCAAGATCCGAAATGTGTGTGCCATCGCCAGCACTGGCAAACAACCCCGCATCGCCAGGCGAATCGATATAGAGGTCAGAAATGGTAAAATCGTTGCCGTCGAGCGTTCCATTGAAACTCCTCGTCGAATTCCCGATCGGATCGAAGCCTGTCCCACCGTTAGCAGACGGACTAGCCACCGAACCGTACCCCTCGGTGGTACTGTTGAGATCGTTTCCAAGTTTGTAGTTTGCATTGAGTTCGTTTCGAGTTTCATTTAAGTCGTACCAATCTTTGATCACGTAAGGGTTTCCACTGGATCCATCACCCTCATCAATATTAGCATCGGCTGTTACTGTTCCTGCAGCACTAACAACCAAAGCCAAACTAATTATTATAATTATGAATGCTTTTCTTTTATTTTTGTTCATTTTATGTATCTCCTTCTCTAATTAAATTTATTTTTTAAGAATTCTTGATCATATGTTTGACTGAGATTATTTAATGGTTTTGTATTTTGTTCTATTTTTCTCCGTGATTTTGATTCGGGTATATAGGTATTTTACGGGTTTTTAGAGGTTTCTTTGAAAAATAGTCTGTTATTTATTGGGTTAGAGGTAAATTTTTACATCAAGAGATAGTAGGACTACCGCTTAATTACGTAAAAACGATTTTATAACTCTAAATATTCTTTTATAATTATTCCTACAAATATTAGTGTTTATTATTGAGAAAATACTTAATTCCTAGGAGAATTGCTGATAGATATTTGTTTTCAGTTTGATCTTTTGGTACTTTTTTGTTGAGGGGTTTGGTTTGATGATTTATTGATCTGGTGAGCTGGATCTTAGTGGTATCTAGGTTTTTTGGGAGAATAAAGAGTTATTGATTGATATGGTTTTGAAGTAGAGAATTGTGGGTTTTTTAATTCTGGTTGTTTTGTTTTTATTTTTTTATTAGTGCTATTTCTCCGATTTGGTATTTTGTTTTTTGTTTTTCGTTTGCTAGGTCTTTGAATGCGTTGTTGAAGTTTACGTTGTCGGCTAGTAGTATTCCGTTTTGTTTTAGGTGTTTCCAGGCTATGGAGAATTCGAACATCATTGCTTCGTAGGTGTGGAGGCTGTCATGTAGGAATATGTCTATTTTTTGGGCTTTTTTTAGTGCTTTAGGGGTTTGGTAGAATGTGTTTCCTTTGTAGAATTCCCATCTATCCTTAAATTTTTGTGGGATTAGCCATCCTGGTTTTTTGTTTGGGGCTACGACTGCTGCTGTGCGTTCGGTTTCGTTTGCTAGGGCTGGTAGATCGATAGAGTAGAGTTTTCCTTTATCATTATCTTTTAGGGCTTTCAGGATTATTGATGAAGAATAACCGTTACAGACACCGGTCTCAACTATTTTCCTTGGTCTCAGTTTTCTTATAAGGGAGTAAAGCTTCTTTGCGCTATTGGTTTCAAGTTCGGCAGGGTTTAGATCACTATGATTCTTGAAGGCATTCTCTAACTCTCGATCACATTTCTGAACATACTCCTCGCCTTCATCCACAATATCTATATTGAATTCTTCATAATTATTCATTGTAACTAAAGTATTAACTCAATAACAAAAAATGTTTCGAAAATCCAGAAAAATCTAATTAAATAAGAATCGATATGGTTAAGCGATAAAATTATATAAAATAATAATAAATCATGAAATAATATATTTAGACAGGGGATTTGATGAAGATTAGGAAGATTGTACTGGTAACGTTGATCTTGTTTATTTTTGTTTTCTCTTCGGTTGTTTCGGGTGATGTGATAGGGCCTGGACAAAAATCTATTGACTGGAGTTATGAATTGAGAAATACCTCTGGAGATTCGGGTTATGTTTTCTTTTTGAGTGATCCTATCCCCGGGAATGAGGATCCTTCGGAGATCATTGAGCCTGGTGAGAAGTTCAGTTTCTATTATAATGGAAAGCCAAAGATCTACGCCATTAAGAAGGATCAGTTTAATAGGAGTGGGTTGGGTTCGTTATCTGCGGATGATCCTAGACTTATTCATACTGGAGCTAAACTGTATCCTTCAGCCAATGTGTTCGTAACTTCATCTTTGAAATCTGTTGAAACTATTCTAAAGGTTAAAGAGATATCTGGTGATTCTATGGTTATTGATAAGGTGGTTATGTATGATTTTGGATTTTACTCTGAGAAAAGAACTTTTGATGGAAAAGAGAAACCGTCACCATCCTTCTTTGGTTCTGTTTTGGGTTGGTTGTTTAATCCTTTGGTCTTTATCCCTATAGTATCGATCCTGTTAATTTTGTTGATTCTTTGGAGAAGGAAAAAGTCATGATCACTTTTAAGTTGGTGTTCGGGTTTGTTTTTGTTTGATACCGTTTTTGGCGCTCTTTTATTAACGATTATTGTTGAATTCTTCGTTATATGCTTTTTTGTGGATGAAAGTGCGATTCGGGTTCTTTTTTATTCTGTCTTGATTAATGGTTTTACTCAACCACTTGCTATGATTGCTCTTTATTTGTTTGGTGGTTTTATCTTGGTTGAGTTCTTGGTTTTTTTGGTTGAGGTTCCTCTTTTAATGGTTTTGTTAGAAATCAAGTTTAGGATAGGTTTTAAGGTTTCTTTTATCGCTAATCTCTTGACTGCTTCTATGAGTTTAATAATTGATTCTTCTCTAGTTTTTTTATAAGGTCTCAAAATTGAATTTTATATTTATTTTATGTTTTCTTTTTATGTTTTATTATTAGTTTTAGGAGGATATTTCTGGGTTGGGATGTTTTGGGTCGTGTATTTCCCAGAACTTTTAATAAATGAAAATTTATAGATAATGGTTGGAGATATTTTGGATTTAGATAAAGTATTTCCAGTTGATAATGATTTATCATACTTTAGGTTTGTTTTATTTGCTGGTGTTGTTGCTTATTCTTTATTCAATTTTGTTTATGGGGCTTATTTTCTCGGATATGATCCTATGCCTTTCTCTCAGAGATTAATCTCCTCAGCTTTCTTTGGAGTATTGTTAGGGTTGACATATATTAGCGATTATTTTAAGAATAGGATTATATATCTCATGTATCTAGGAGCTAGTTATGCTTTTTTACAATTAATTTATTTGTCAGCTATCAATAAGTATTCTCTGAATTATTCATTGAGTATTATTGTAGTTATAATGGTGCTAAACTTTCTTTTTAAGGGTGATTACAAATTAAGATATCTCAACGTATTCATGGTTACCACAGTTCTAACAACAGTCTTTATCTCCGAAACTAAAATGAATGAATATGTTTACAGCTTAACAGTTCTTTTCATAAGTTCTACTTCATATATACTTAGCAGATCCAGGCATAAAGGACAGAGAAAGTATGAAAACCTATTCAATAACTCTCCAATAGGTCTGGTTCAATGCAATAAACAAGGAGACATACTAAACGTAAACAGAAACATGAAGAAAATCTTTGAAAACAAGACGAAAGAAGAACTCCTTAACATGAATATTTTTAACCTGCTAGACCTTGAGAAATCCAACATAGAAACCATCATAACAAAAAATGGGGAAGAAGAAAATGAAAAGAAATTAACCCTCTCTAATGGGGATGAGATGTGGATAAATTACAGTATTAAGCCAATCTTTAAAAAACAAAGAAATAAAGGGTTAATTGTCGCCTTTAGAAACATAACAAGAAGAAAAAAAGTCGAAGAAAAAGATGACCTTCTACATTCTCTCCTTAGGCATGATGTTAGAAATAAGATCCAGATAGTTAAAGGATATCTTAGGTTATTAGATGATTTTGATCATACTCAAAAGGTAGAAGAATATTTAAAAAAATCTGATAAAGCAATAAAAAACAGTATAGAACTAATTAACAAAGTAGGTACACTAAAAAGACTTGAAGAAGAAAAAGAACTACAAGAAACCAATTTAAACAAGATAATAAATAATTCAATCGATAACAGTAAAGTACAAGCCCAAGAAAAAGAAATAAAAATAAAAAAAGAAGAAACAAAACAAAAAGTACTAGCTGGACCCCTACTAGAAGAAGTATTCAGTAACATAATAGAAAACTCAATAAAACACGCCAACTGCAACCAAATAAAGATAACAGGAAAAGAAACCGAACAAGAATACACCACAATCATAGAGGATGACGGAAAAGGAATACCAGACAAAACAAAAAACAAAATATTCGTCAAGAACTTTAAAAGCGAAGAATCAACCGGATCCGGACTCGGAATGTACCTCGTAAAACAAATAACTAAAAACTATAACGGCAAAATAAAAGTAAAAGACTCAGACCTAGGAGGAGCAAAATTCGAAATCTCCCTCCAAAAACCATAGACCCCCTGAAGTACTAAAATTTAAATTCCTTGAGAAACAATTCTTAATATGTCGTATTATCTAGTTAAAGCAAAACCAAAGAAAAGCAAGTTAAAGGAACTATCAAAAAAAGTTGAGAATGAAGAATTTAAATCTCTCGAACCTTTTGGCAGAGCTATCACGAAATCACTGAAAAAAGCAAGATTTGATCCTGAAAAAGAAGTGGCAGTGTGGGAGGAAGAAGACTACTGTTCCCCACCTCTAAAACAGGAAAAAGAAGCCGTCCTAAACAAGTATTTCAAAAATATCAAAGTAGAAAAGGTTGAAAAAGGAGAAGGATGGAAAAGAATAGAGGAACTCCCATCACTATGGAACACAAACCCAAAACAAATACAAGAATGAATCAGGGCTCAACCTAAACCCTAAAGGATAAAAATTAAATCGAGGAAAGTTAAGAAAAGAATTCTTGACAAAAGATTTATTTCACTGATTTTCACAACTTTTTTGAGACTTAGAACATTATAGAGGTTCCTTTTAGAAAGTAGTATGATGTTACGTAGCTCATTAGTATTATGATGCTGAATAGGAATCCTCTAGCTATGTTATCCATTATTAGTTGCTTAACAGTGTTCTCTTTTGTTGTTGGTTTGTTTTTAATTAGAACTATTATTGAGGCGAACATGATTGCTTCTCCGAGCATTATGTATAGTGGTGAATGTTTTATGAACATTAGTCCAGTTTTTTCGTACCACCAGAGTTCTCCGTTCTTAGCTAGAATTTCTAGTACCCCGACGTAGGTGGCGGCGGTTATCCCTGTTATTATAGGCGCAATTTCCCCTATCTCGTTGTAAAGTCTGTAGGACATGTATCCTAGTTGTACGATTATGAAGTTCCATGCAAATGGCATGTAGAGAGGAGATTCTAATATGAAGGGTCCGACGGATGGGTAGTTAAGGCTTCCGATGCTTATTAGGAAGAAATCGGCGAAGATTTCTAGGAATCCTGCAGTGATCCCTATTATTGTTAAATCAAGTAGGATAGGTGCTTCTTCGATGTTTTTGTGGACTGTAATTACTTGGGTGGTGAGGAGTATTGCGGTAGCTACATATCCCATTAGGGTGTTCTGAATCATTAGAGAGTTTATTAGAGCTAGTGCTGCTGATAGCGCTGCCCAGAATACTACGTATAGGTCAGGTTTCCTGATCCAATTGAAGGTACTCTTTGGGGTGTTCTTGATCTTTGATCTTGTTTTGTCTGTGTTTTTTATTTCTTTTTCTTTAGTTAAAGACATTTTTATCATTTTTTATGTCTTTTTATTAGGTCTTTCCACATTATGGCTACTAATGAGATGAATCCTATGTTGTTAAGTATGTAGAACCATAGTGGTATGGGTTGGCTCCAGTTCATTGTTCTTCCACCTTATTTCATTCCTTTACTTGATATATGGTATTCAAGGACTTTTTGAAGACCTTTCAAATATTCATCCATGTCTATTGAGTTGACTTGGTTTTTGAGTTTGTTTATCTCTTTGTATTGGTGTTTCCATTCTTTATGGAAGTGTTCTTCAATACTTTGTTTTTTTAGTTTTTCTATCACTTCTTCTGGATCTATTTCATTATTTTTTAATTGTTTTAGTTCTATTAGGGTTATTAAGTTTTTGTCTAGGGCGTAAGCTGTTATTCCTGATTCGTAGTCTTTTTCTTTGAATTCTCTTTCCCATGTGCTTACCCAGTTCCCTATTCTCCCCATTTTCTGGGCTTTCCAGACTATTTCCCGGAGGTCTGAGAGTTCGTTTACATTGAATTCTGGTGAGTAGAAGAGGTCTATCATTGTGTAAGGGTAAGCCATCATGTTATGTGAATCGTATATTTCTAATTCGTTTAAGTTTATGGCTTCAGGGTTCTTAGATATCATGTGGGTGTAGTCTATTGAGTTAATGACTTGTTTTATGTCGTAGAAGAATACTTCTTTGAATTCGTTAAAGCGAGGTGATCCTCTTAATTCTTCGATGATATGGTTCCATACTTGTTCTGTAAATTCTAAGTATTTTTTATTAACTCCTTCCCTGCTAAGAACAGGTTTTTGATGAGGGAATGGTATTTTGGAGGCTTCTTCGAAGGTTTTTTTGTCTTTATTTTTGTCTATGAGGTCGTCTAGTAGAGTGGTGAATAGGGTGGAGATGGTTTTTATATCTCTAACATCTATCATATGTTGGTTTTGTACTGATGAGAAGGTGAAGTGGGGTACTAAGGAATGAGTCCATTTCCAGATGAAGGTATTACGATGATTTTCTAAGTCTTCGTAGGAATCCACTATTTTTTTGACTCTATTTGGAAGTTCGTAGTCTTTTAGTTCTTCTATCCTTTTTCGAGGTTGTTCTCCTTTTTTGCGGGTTAAGGATTTGTTTTTTTCTTCATTAATTGTTTGAGAGGTTTTTTTGGTTGCGGATTTATCACTAACATCAGGAACACTAAAAACAGACATATCTTTTCAACCCTGTAAGTGAAAAAGAGGTTATAAGTAAAAGAGGTATGAAACAGAGTTATGTAACAATGTTATATGTTGAGAAAAGATCAATGAAAAAATACTTCTAAGAAAGATAACTTAAAGTTTTGGATTTATCTATTTTTCTTTTCTGGTTTATCGAATATGAGATCGAATCTTGCTCCACCCATATCTGAGTCTTTAACTTTTATTTCTCCATTATATGTTTTAATCAGTTTCTTGATTATGCTCATTCCTATTCCTGTGTTGTTATTGTCCTTGTATGATTTTTCGAAGATCTTGTCCTTGATCTGAGGAGGTATCCCTTTCCCATCGTCCTCGATCCTTATGAGTACTTCCTCGTTATTGGTTTCTTCTGTTCTTATCCTTATTTTATTGCATTCCGCGTGCTCTATTGAGTTCTCTATGATATTCTGGAATATCTTATTGATTAAGGATCCGCCTTGGACTTGGATCTCCTCTTCGTCGTATTCTATATCTATGTTTTCTTTCTTAAGACTTTCTTTTTCGTCTTTAATCACTTGCGAAATGATTTTCCTGAGGTTTACGCCACTAATTTCCTCATTTTGAGCTTGTTTTAGTACTTGAACTTTTTTAAGTAATTTTTTACTATTATTAATCTCTCTTAAAAATTTTCGAAGTACCTCTGTTTCTTGTTCCTCAGACGCCATCTTCGCATAATCCTCAATGATCTGGATCCTCCTATTGAGATCATGCTCCATAATGGATTGAAGGAATTCTTCTCTTTCCTCCGATTCCTTCCTCCCCGTAATATCATTAGAAACAACTAAAACCTTCTCAGGTTCCCCTTCCTCATCCCTAATAATTCTAGGCCGACTTTCAATCCACCTAGTTTCTCCATCCTCATGTAAAGCCTTAACCTCTAATCCTCTTTCTTCTCTTTTCCCTCTTACAGTGTCTTTAAACTTACTCATAACTTCCAATTTATCCTCTGGATGAATGAATTCAATGAAGTTTTCTCCAATATATTCCTCAGGTTCATAACCAAGAATTCTTTTATGAGCATCGTTTATGAAAGTAATATTACCATTCAGATCTAAAAGAGTTATCATATCGTTAACATCCTCTGTTATCATGCTATACTTCCGTTCACTCTCTCTCAAATCCTTCTCTGTCTTAATCCGGATCAAAGCCTCAGTAGAATGAGAAACTAATAATTCCGCAGTTTGAAGATCCTGTTTCAAGTACATACCATCTTCTTTAACAGCTTGAAAAACTCCGAAATCACTTATCGGTATACTAATAAGATTTTCGTCAGAACTTAAAGAACCAATATCTATCCCTACCTCTTCCCCATCCACGAAGGATTCTTGTGACTCAATAGTCTTACGAGCTACTTCCTCGTTGATCATTTGACCTTCTTCACAATCATCCCTAGAACCCATTCTACAGAAATCTTCCTCCACCTCCAGAACTACTTCAGAACCCTCTCTTTCTCTAAGGTTATTCAGAATTAT
>CAYTEI010000058.1:9505-11144 GCA_964436705.1 uncultured Thermococci archaeon | reverse complement strand
TAGAAAAGATCTTAGCCGCATCATTGGCCAATGATGCGGCTAAGATCTTTTCTATTAGTATCTTATCCCCCACATATACATTTGCAACTCCCTCAATTATTTTCGTGCACATCTTTCTCGCTTCTTGGTTTTTAATATTTAGATCCGGGTTTTCATCATCCATTTTAAACACCTTTTATTAAATTTAATGTATTTTATTCATTTTCTTGGTTTTTTAACTTATTTAAAAAATCTTTATCAACCATTAAGTGATTCTTAATCCTTCGAATTGTTTTATTCAGAACTTTCTTCCTTTCTTCTTTATTTTTTCTCCTTATTCTTTTTTTCCACCAGTTTGGAGCGTTATTCGGTATTGGTACATCTTGATAATTTATTAAAGGGAAAAGAATTCTTGAGGCTTCTTTATCTGTATCGATTCCACTTGAGTTAATTAACTTTCGGGTTAAGGTAACGATCATTATCTCTTTTCTTCTATTCTCAACAAATTCTTTCTGAATGTTTTCAAGCTCGGTTAGATCTTCTTGATAGTACTGATTAACAGTTTTTTCATGTTTAGATTTATCAGAATAAATTAAATTCGATGTTTTATCCTTTAAATATCTCCAAAAGTTACTGAAAATTATTAAACTGAAAACTATGATGATTATCCAGTCAACGTAAACTGAATACGACCCCTCAACCAGATTCTGTCCACGGACAAGATCAAAGTAGAAAATGAGCAAGAAAACATATAATGCCAGCTTCCTCTGGTATGAAATGATCCACTGGAAAATATCGTTTAAAACTGGCTTACTGAGTTTGTAATAATAAGAAAAAGGTACTGTTAGCGTAAGAGCTAAATTGTATCCTAATAGCATATAACCAAAGGTGTTTAGAATAGTATTAAATTCTAGCGGGATCATTTGATCTTCTACTGGTAAAAAATTGGATTTGATAAATTTGTTCAATGGCATGACCTTGATCCCGCCGGATATATTAAAGAAGGAGACGAATTTCCACAGAGAGAATCCAATTATTAGGTAACCAATGATCAAGAATATAGGTTGAATATCTCTATATAAGCTATTTTCATAATCTGAAAGCCCTTTCCCTATTCTATTAACTATTAAACCAACTGTTAAGAGAATTATGTAGGTAATTTAGTTTTGATTTAGAGTGAAAATGTTTATTTTAACTAAAGTATAATTTAAAAGAACCATCAAAAAAATACCGAATATTACATAAAATAAAATATTTGTCAAATTATCTTTAACAACCCTTAAATGAGTTATTGAATTAGTCTTCAGAGTCCTTCACCTCCCTTATAGCGATATAAATATTTACATAATTTTCTCTACTAATCTTATGCGGACTATACTTAGCCCTTACATACTCTCTCTTCACAGTATCAACAGATTCCACGTCAACTAACTCTTTTTTAAGAAGCCTTTGAATTTCCCTAGGAGTTTGGTCTTTACTTATCTGTATCCCCGTTCCTTCCATCCTTCGAAGGAATTCAGTGAAAAGATCCTTTATTTCCTCTCGATAGTTAACAATCCGAACCTCCTTACTCTCCACTAGTTCATTCTCATCCTCCTCACATAATAAAATCGCCTTTATTCGGTACGCTCCAACCTCATCCAATGTTATAGCATAAGTA
>CAYTEI010000058.1:7638-9495 GCA_964436705.1 uncultured Thermococci archaeon | reverse complement strand
GCTCAAACTACCTTCTTCTAAGTTGGTTTCTTGTATTTCCTCTCCTTCTACCTTAATCCTTAATTTCTCATACCGAGAACAAACATCTTCACCAAGTTCTACACTAATTCGCAGTTCATCACCTCTACCCCAAACCAAGGGCAGTTCATCACTGATCTGAGGAAATCTAAGTAATAATTCATTCTTTAAATCATCAGAACCTGACTTAGTCAATGTTAGACCCAAGTTCTCTTCTTCACCAGTTCCAATTCGGGAAAACTTCTCAGATAATAACTGTAATTTATTATTCCTCCACAAATAACCAATCAATATACCCACAGGAATGAAACTAAGAATAAAGAATAATATCAACCATGGAAACTTCGATTCCTTTACATCAATATCGATCTTCTTAGAGGATCCTAGGTAATACTTTGATCCATTGAAGACAGAACTAATACTTATTGATCCTTCATAACCTTCATTTAATTTAAGAGCAAAAGATGTATTCCCATCTTCATCAGTGGTACTATTCCTGTTAAAACTAGGTATTTGATCACTAGATATTAATATGGTTTTATTCTGAATTTTATTACCTAAATCATCCTCTAAAATAACTTCACCAGTATATTTTTTATCTACCTCAATTTCATTAGGGAATTGAATCCTAAGATTAGTTCTAGCCTTAACTGAAATACTTTGATCTTTTGTTAATCCACTAGGAATAAACTCATAATTTACTTTTTTCTCTCCAACCTCAGTATCATTAGATAAACGATAATTTCTACGAAAGAATCCGCGATCATCAGTCTCACTTAATAAAGAACCATTACCTATCTCCATACTAATGTTCTTATTGGGAACAGGATCTTCATTGATGGTGGCACGACCTTCAAAAAGTATTTCATCCCCTCTTATAGCGGTTTCATCTGTCCTTATATTAAGATCAACTTTAACAACTTCTATATCCGTCTTCTTACCTGTATTTAAATAATAACTAGATCCATTGAACTGAGCTTTAATAGTTTGATTTCCATAATCTGAAAAACTATAATTAACGGAAAATCCTCCCTTATCATCTGTATTAATAGTTTTAATTAGCTCCTCATTTAAATAAAGGGCTATTGGTTTATTATTTATTCCTTCCCCTGATTCCTCCTGTAATTGGCCGTTGATCTTGAATTCCTGGTTTGGATAAACCTTGCTGGGAACATCTAAATCTATTTTAGATTCGCTGATTACCTTGAGAGGTGGATCACTCCATGAACTATTATACTCTCCAGATTTCTCAGTATACGCCATAATCTGATAATGATCAACATCTACATTTTGAGAAACTGAACAATTAACCTTAAATCGGCCATAATCCGTTTTAGATTCACCACATAATATACCCTCAACTCTCTGGTTTTTCTCTTCTTTCAAGTATATCTTCACCGTCAAATCATCAGGAGTACCGCCGTATTCATCTCTAACCCTTCCTTTTACGATGAAGTTATCCCCTTTTACAACCTGACTAGGAAAAGATGTTATCTCTGTCCCAGTATCAATTAGTTTAGGCTTTTGATCTTCTTCCTTCTCTTCTTCTTTATTATCTTCAGGAACTCCATCAACAGCACAACTACACGAGAACCTTCCACCCGGAGTAGGATCCATTCTTACCCATCCCACCTCGAGACCAACCTGGGACCATGCATGTGCTTGATCAGTGTAAACTGTTTGCATTTCGGATTGACTTGGAACATTATAGCCTTTAACCATCCTTGCTGGTACATCAGAAGCCCTAGCTAAGATTGTGAACGCAGATGCAAAATTCGAACAAACTCCCTGTTCTTCCTCAAATAAAAACCAGTCAACAGGTTCATAACCCTCAGGGGC
>CAYTEI010000058.1:0-7601 GCA_964436705.1 uncultured Thermococci archaeon | reverse complement strand
TAATTTTTCTCCAAATAATTCTTTATCGACAGAGCCTTCTCGTAAGGTGAATTATTTTCTTTAGTAATTTCTTCAGCTAACTCCTTTGTTCTGTCAGTGACATCTCCGGGAATCTGTAAGTAATCATCATCTTTTATTGGATCTGAACTTTCTAAGACTGAAACTTCAAATTGATGTTTCGTCGTAACAAAAGAGTAAGGATCTGAAACTTCATTTGTAGAATAGAAGCTGTTTCTTTCTTCATAATACAGCAATGAGTCTAATCCTTGTACCTTATTAGTAAAAGTTGAGACGGGGATAAATCCTGGTGGTGAACTATCTTTTGGTATTATCCTTACTTCATCGCTATTTTCGATGGAATAATCTTTGTAGCTAGATTCAAGCATTTCACCTTCATAATTGTTTACATCTGTTTCTTTGTTCACCCATTTATTACCGGTGTATTTATTTGCCGTTTGTGTTTTAAGATAATTAGTGTGCGTTGCTCCTGATATGTTAAAGATAGGGATTTTTTTGGAACTCCCTCCTTCTGGTGAAATTGAACTGGTATCCGTTAGGCTGGCACTTCCTTTTTTCTTAAATGATTCTCCGTTATTTTCTCCACTACAGGACCCACAAGCAGGTGTCGCATCCATAGTGATCCATCCTACTTCCAAAGCTACTTCTGCCCATAGATGTGCTTGATCGGATTTCACTATTTGTTTCTCTGGTTTAGGGGTGATTTGATATCCCTTCACTGTTCTTGTTGGAATTCCTATGGATCTTGTCATTAAGGTGAAGGCTGAGTTGAAGTGAGAACATACTCCCTTACGCTCTTCAAAAAGGAAGAAGGTTATTGGGTCTTCTCCCTCGGGTGGGCCTTGATAAGTATTATTGTATTCATAATTGTTTTTTAGATATTTTTCTATGGCTTTGGCCTTGATGTATGGTGATTCATGGTTTTTTGTAATATTTAAGGCTAGTTTTCTTATTTTATTTTTTATTTCGGGTGGGATTTGGAGGTATTCTTCATTTTCTTTGATTTTTGCTTTTCTTAAAACTGATTCTTTGTTGTTGAAGCTCTTTGTGGTAAACGTGTATGAATTATTGAAGGTTTTTTTACTGTTAAAAATCATTTGTTTTGGGTAGTAGGTTATATGGGTCAGAGAAATCTCTTCGGTGTACTTGGATGTTGGTATGAATCCTGGGGTGAACTCTTTTAGAGGTTCTATTCTTATTTTGTCTTTTTTGGTTTTTAAACTGGATTTCTTATTGTATGATAGATTTAAATTGCTGATGTCTTCTTTTCTATTGTTCTCTGATATTTTCCAGGTACCATTTGTGTATTTTGCGCCAGTATAAGATCTCAGGTATTCGGTGTTTGTTGCATTACTTACTACGAAGAGAGGTTTTTGGATCTTAGAACTGCTTGACGCACTAATAGGTTTATTTATTGTTGGTGTTACTTCGTAAGTTCCATCATTTATTCCATCTTCATCCGTTTGGTCTGTTCCTGAGTTAGATCCTATGCTAGTGGTCTCGGGGAAGTTAGAGATAAATGAAGCTAGTGCGGCTGTTGATATTATTAATATTGCTACTGTTAGAGCGAAAAGTATTGTTTTTCCTTTCAATTTCCACACCTATTTAATGTAATCTCCTAAATTCTTTTTTATTAGGAAATATATGGTTATTACAGATAATATGAGTATTAAAATACTTACGAATATTATAGATTCTGGATTTAACATTAAAGATGTGAATAAGCTTTGATAATTAAGGTAAACGAATCTAGAAGAGTAAATAATTATTAGAACAGTTAAAAGAGTTGCCATACTAATTAAAAGGATTAATCCATAGTTTTTGAAATAATATCTATCGCTATCACTATCTTCTCCACCTCTTTCTTTTAGATCATGATAATTAACATCTATATGGCCCATGTTTTGGATTGTCAAATTCGCTAAAACTACTAATCCCGCTGCTTTAAGAGTTGTTTCCATATTTAAGGATGTACTGATCCTAAGAAAATCTGAAAATAACCATTCAAACATTGGGTAATTCGAGAAATAAAATATCGATGGCAAACATAATAGTAATAAGAAGTTAACTAGCATGCTTGAGGTTTCATCGGATTTTTTATTCTTCCCAAAAACATATCTGTATGTCAAAAATCCAAAGAAAACAAAAAATAATCCAATAATAACATTATGGACTGAGATATAAGGATAAATTTCTTCAGTCGTGAACTGGGTTATGAGGGGTTTATACTCTGATATCGGTTTATTCAAAATATTCTTCGTAAATTGGAAGTAGGATAATCTAATGAATACGTAGAATGTCGCGATTATAGCCGGTAATATGAAGGATATTTGTAGTAATCTTATTAAGAATAATTTAGGTTTCACTGGCTTTCGCCTCCTTTAATAGGACTTTCATTAATTTATCTTTACCTGGATCCCAGTTGATAAATTTTCCTCCGACTTTTTGAACCAGTTTTTCGTGTTTTTGATCAATTTGGAAGAGCAAGGCAGCGTTTTCTTTGTAACGAGATTTGGGGGTTGGATTTAGAGTGTGAGGTAATACGTTGAGAACCATTAATGGGATTTTTTCTCTTCTTCTACCTCCTATATAAGCTCTTAGCTTCTTGATTCCTTCCCTAAATGAATTGTAGGATTGAGGTTCTACACTTGTAATTACTACGGGTAATGGATTATAGCTGAGAATGAATTCTTTGCATGACTCAACGGCTTTATCTAAACCTTCATTTTTATTATGTGTTTCCAGATTTATGAGTTCCTCAGTTATACGTTTGTATTGTTTCTCTCCTACATCAGGATAGAACATTTTTTCTCCATCATTGTAGATGTACATACCTATTAGAAAGTTTTTATCGGTGAAATAACGTGTGACGGCGTTTGCAGCTTTTGTTGTATATTCAAATACGTTTCTTGTTGTTTTACCAATTTTTAGATATTCGGATGCATCTAAGAATATCCATATTGATTTCTTACCTTCTACCTCATACTCATTAACTAAGGGCTTAGACTTCCTTGAACCCATCTTAGCTGTGGCTTTCCAATTTATATCCTTCATTGGATCTCCAAATTGGTATTCACGAATTTCTTTAAAGTCAGTGGTCTTCCCACCTATTTTAGCTATATCAGATTCAGGATACGGAAAAGTTGCGATGTCTTTCTTACCACGTAATCTTCTTATCTGCTTAATCTTAGGTGTAACAGTAATTACATCTTCCTCATCAATCATGAATTGTATATTCTCTCTCATTCCCACTGGATGACGGGTCTCCAATTCAAGATTAGATAATTCATATTTTCCTCTCTTAGAACATCTTACCTCATAGCTAAGGCTAAACTCTTTTTCTCTAATCCCTTTCCATAAGGTTCTAAAATTATTTCCATCAATTAGTTCAAAACTATTTGGAAGCTCGTCATGAATCGTTATTGAACCAAGACCCTTTTCCACTTTTACTGTAACAATTATCTCCAATTTCTCTCCAGTGTGAACCGATGTATCAGATATCTCCCGGGTTACGCTTATCTCACTAGGTTGACGAATTAATAAACCAATAAGACTAAAGAAAAGTGGAAATAACGATAAAAAAACCAAAATAATATTTCCAAAAACAATACCTAAACCGATACAAATTAAAAACCATTTTATAGGACCCGATGCCCTTTTAGTAAGATCTGGATTTCCATCCATCCTAAATACTCCTAGACACTTAAAATTTGCAACATTTTTTAATAATTTGTGGACTTATTACTTTTTTGATTTCCAAATTTTGTAAATTTTTTTGACACCCTTCACCTCAAAGGTTTCAAATCCTGAAAACTTCCTACAACAAGAATGATTTGAAAATTATTAATAGGATTTATGTATTACAGAAGAAAGATGTGAAGTGACCCCTACCTTACTCACATTCGTTCGTGAGGAAGAGGGGGCTTCCATGTGAGCCTTATCCAAAGGGAGTTTGCTTTTCCATCAGGCTTATCTCATACACCTGATCAACACGGAACTCAAGCTCTGGGAGAAGACTGGATTAGACACAAATAGTGTCGTATACTAACTCGTAATGGTTCCCTTATTCTCCTCGGCAGCTCCACACTACCACTACACTCTACTAGTTTTCGAGCTTACCTAACACCTCTCGATGCTGGTCTGAGGCTTTAGCCATTACCTCAAAAGGCATGGAATCGCTTTTTGATATATAGAAGGCAGACTCCCAACCAACTGCCAGTTATCCCTTAGATAGTATCGGAACTCTTTAAGCATTACGATTGATTCATCCCACTACCTAATCAGAGATTAGGAAGGGATCTTCTCAATCACTAAGATAAACCAAAAACCCTGCAAAAAAGAATTAATTTTTATCCTATTGTAGTTTGATTAGTACTCCATATGTATATGAGGTCTAGTTAATCTATTTTTAGAGTGAACTTCTTTTTTTGATCATAGATTTATGAAAAAGTAGGGGGATTGGGTTATAATTCTTTTTTTATTCTATCTAAGTTTTGGCTCACCTTCTGTGATATCTTTGCGTGTAATGAGTTTCCATGCGAGTCCATAGTTACTAGTAAGGGGCCGAATTTTTCTACCTTAAATTCCCAGATGGCTTCTGGTATTCCTAATTCTTTTAAATAGTGTACTTTTTCTACTTTTTTTACGGAGTTTGCCATTAGTGATCCGGCTCCTCCGGTGAATTGGGCGTATATGCCTCCGTGTTCTTTTAGTGCTTCTAAGGTTTTTTCTCCCATTCCGCCTTTTCCGATGAAGATTTTTGTTCCGAATTTTTCTATGAATTCTGGTTCTAGGTCTTCTAGTCTCATACTTGTAGTTGGTCCTGCGCTTACTATTTTCCATTTATTTTTTTCTTTTTTCATTACGGGTCCACAGTGGAAGCATGGATAGTTCTTTAGATTTATTGATGGTTTTTTATTGTTTGTTAGGAGTTGTTTATGGGCTGCATCTCTTGCGGTAAAAATTTTGCCGGTTATTTGGATTGTATCTCTTATTTCTAATTTTTTTATTTTTTTAGGTTTTAAGGGTGTTTTTAGGGTTTTCATTGTTTCATCTCTACTGTTCCATCTGGTTTAATAATGATTTGTGTTCTTCTGTTACACCAGCATTGGATAACTATTCCTATTGGGTATGAGGCTGGATGTCTATGTGCGTAATCAATTTTAATGTCAAGTACTGTTGTTTCTCCTCCTATTCCCATTGGTCCGACTTTTAGTTTATTGGCTTTTTGTTTTAGTTCTTTTTCTAGTTTTGCTACTTGTTTTTCTTTGTGGTGTTCTCCGATAGGTCTTAAGAGTGATTTTTTTGCTAGATTCATTGCTATATTTGCTCCTCCTCCTAGTCCGATCCCGATTACTGTTGGGGGGCATGGTTTTCCTTCCATTGTACCTATTCTTTCTAGGATGATTTCTTTTACACCTTCGAGTCCTTTAGTAGGATTCATCATTTTTAGTTGGCTCATGTTCTCTGATCCTCCGCCTTTTGGAAGGAAATCTATGTTGATATTTTTTCCTTCCACTATGTTCCAGTCTATATATGGTATATGCTTCCCTGTATTGTTGCCAGAATTTTTTTCTGTTATTGGATTAATCGCATTAGGTCTTAATGGTATCTCTTCGGTTGCCCTTTTCACAGCTGTCCTAATGACGGGTTCAATTTCTCCTATACTGCTTATCCCTGGAAAATCTGATCCTATACGTACGTAGAAAGTTGGGACTCCAGTATCTTGACAAATTGGAATTCCTTGTTCTTCTCCAATATTAACTGCGTTGAGCATTGCATTTATCTGGGTTTGTGCTCCTTTTGTTTCGTTGGTCTTGGCTTTTTTTATTGCATCAAGAGTTTTCTTGGGTAGAGAGGTAACTGCTTTCTCCATTGATTTTACTAATTGATCTTCAAGTTTTTCTAGATCTATAGACATTTTATTCCTCTTTCGGGAGTTTGATTAATCCGTTTTCGACTGCTAATTCGTTTTGTCTTCTTGCTTTCTTGAATTTTTCTCTTGAGTTTTCTTCTAATTCTTCTTCAGTTAGTTCTTTTCTTGCAACTCCTTGTTCTATGGCTTTTCTTCCTACTGCCACAGCTTCTTTTACATACATTTCTAAGTCATTCATATCAGGAATCACAAAGTCTTCACTTAATCCTCTTTCTTCCGCTCTTTCCGCAATAGCATAAGCAGCGGCAATACACATTTCATCAGTAATATCCGAAGCCTCAACCTCTAATGATCCTCTAAAAACTGCAGGAAAACCTAAAGAATTATTCACTTGATTAGGATAATCACTTCTCCCGGTACCAACTATTTTAGCACCTGCTTCTTTCGCATCCTCCGGCAATATCTCAGGAACAGGATTAGCTTCCGCAAACACTATAGCATCAGGCCCCATCTTTTCAACATCACTCTTCTCTATTATACCAGGCCCTGGAGCAGAAGCAGCTATACAAGCATCCGCACCTCTCAATGCCTCAGATATCCCACCACCTAAATTATCAGGATTGGTTCTCAGAGCCCACTCATACTTATAATCATCTTCTCCAATATCATCCCTATCTACCCTAAGAACTCCATCTTTATCAACTATCTTAATATTCTCAGGTTTCACTCCTGCTTCTATAGCATATCTAGTATTATTAACACCAGCGGCACCGGCTCCTATAACAGCTAACTTTATATCCTCAATATCCTTTCCAACTACTTTTAAAGCTCCTAATAATCCAGCAATTGAAACAAGAGCAGTTCCCTGCTGATCATCATGCCAAACAGGAATATCTAACTCATCCCGAAGACTTTCAAGAACACTAAAACATTTAGGACTTTCAATATCCTCTAAATTCACACCACCAAGAGAAGGAGCCAAACGCTTAACTGTCTCAACCAGCTCATCCACACCACTAACATCTAAACACAAGGGATAAGCATCCACCCCACCCAAATATTTGAATAAAAGAGCCTTACCCTCCATAACAGGTAAACCAGCTTCCGGCCCAATATCTCCAAGACCCAAAACCCTAGAACCATCAGAAACAACCGCAATAGAATTCCCTCTATTCGTATATTCATAAGATCTTTCAACATCACTCTTTATCTCTTTACACGGCTCTGCAACACCCGGAGTATACCAAATACCCATATCATCTAAATCCCTAACAGCACACTTCGGATTAACCTCCACCTTACCATTATAAAAAGAATGTAATCTCAAAGCATCATTCCCAGAACCATCATCAAACTTCTTCCCCAACCTAAATACCTCCAAAGTGACATCCTCTCCGACCTAAAAGACGGAGCTTCCAGCCTTTTAGTGGTTCTCCTCCGCTACGCCAACTTGCGTTGCAGGGGTTGGGTCATTGCTATGGAGTTCGGGGCTTGCCACAAAGCCCCCTGCATCAAGCAGAGATCTTATTTCAGATTTGCCTAATGCCCGTCTACAAATATTTAAGGCACCATTCACATCACTATTAATCTCCATACCACCGCACTTGAAGATTCCTTTGTGTCTCTCACCTTTTTTTCCGCATTTGTAGCATGTTTGGCTTGTGTAGGCTTCACTAACTTCAATGTATTTTAATCCTTTTTCTTTGCT
>CAYTEI010000057.1:0-11159 GCA_964436705.1 uncultured Thermococci archaeon | reverse complement strand
AAAATGAGTATCCAAAGACTTATTCTTATCTTGAGGTCAATAAGAAGCGATTATCTTCCCGTGGGACATCCTCTATGAATTATGAGAAATGGTACGCACTGTGGTGTCCGAGAGAAAAAGAAGTATTTGATTCAAAGAAGATACTAACTCCGGATATAAGTAATGGCTGTGAATTTACTCTGGACAGAGAGGGAGGTATTTACTTTGCAGATACAGGTTACGGAGTGGAGTTAGAAGTTAAAGAAAAAATGAGATATTATCTAGCTCAGCTCAATAGCAAAATTACCTGGTTTTTCATTTCTAATACCAGTTCAAGATTGAGGGGAGGTTTCTTCCGATTCAAAACTTCTTATCTCAATCCTGTACCTGTTGTGGACTCTGAAGAAAAAATCACGAGGTTGAATAAACTGGTATCCGAAGCCAGAGAAAAGAGAGATAATTTGGATGGCATAAACCTTGAAATTTTAGACTATCTAGGAACTTCAGTTGAGGATCCTGACGGAAAAACTTTAGGAGAACTCTATATGCCTGTTGAAGGCCTCTCCGACAAAGTTGTTAGTGATACTTCTGCTGATCGGGATAGTTTGAGGATTGGCGGTGTTGAGTTTGAGGAAAGAAACGATGATTTAGTCTTGAAGGTTTCTGCTCGTTACAAGCCTGATGAATCTGAAAGTATCGATGAGGATGAGTTGGATCAATGGGGTTACTTTAAGACTGAGAAAGTACCTGCGATGAGGTTTGATGTTGATGAGAAGTTGAGGCCTTTGATCGAGGAGTTTGTTTCTCTGGCTTTGGATGAGGCCGGTGGATTCGCAAACTTCAGAGAAACAGCTACTAAGACTAACTCCCTAATAGATAGGTTGGAGAAGTTGACTTTACCGAAACTTGAAGACGTGGAATCAGGACTAGAAAAGTTCATAGAAAACAAAGAGAAGGCTGAAAAGCTGGAAAGAGAGATTCAAGAAACTGATAATGAGATTGATGCTATTGTATTTGATCTTTATGATCTTACTGAGGATGAGGTAGAAACGGTTCTGGATTCTTTAGATACTAATGAAGAGATTAAAAGAGAAATTATTCAGAAATTCAATAAATTAGAGGATTGAGGAGTGGATGAATAAATTGAAGGATGAGTATCCAATTATTTATCATGTTTTTTGTATTTATTTTATTAAAAAACGTATATTTCGTCGTAATTGATTTTTATTGTTTGAATGCTGTATTTTTCTATTTTGTTATAATGATTTTAACCTATTATCGGTTTTTTCGGAAGTTATACTATAATGCTTTTATATTAGGAGGATATATGTTTTATTAACCCGTTTCTTTGGGTGAACAGGTAGGATACCCTCTTTTTCCTTGATATATATTTGATGTATTTTCTTTGTTTTTGTGCCTGTTCTTTAGGGTATTTGGTTTGTGGTATTGTGGATTTGGGTTCTGTTTTTGTGAATCGGGATGTTTCTAGGGAGGTTTATCGTGAGGATGGTTTCTTAGTGGTTCCTGTTGAAGTAACTCGAGAAGGAGTTCATAATGATCATTTGAAGACTGGTAACGCTATCAGAGATGCAGCTAGAAGAAACCTGTTTGAAAATGTTCCAGTAGTATTCAATCATCCGAGGAAAGATGGTCATTACGTTAAGATCAGGGGTATGAATCGGCCAGAATTCGAAAAAGGATTTACGAGGAATCAGGAGTTCGATGAGGAAAGGAATAGGATTGTTGCTGAGATGGTTCTAGATCTTAATAAAGAAGACGTTGAAGGAGTTGCTACTGAGTTTCTAATGGGTTCTAGTTTTCCTGTTTCTATTGGGTTTTTTGCGGATAAGGTGAGGGATCCTGGTGAGTTCGATGGTGTGGAGTATGAGTTTGTGGAGAGGCGGTTGAATGATGTTGATCATTTGGCTATTTTGTTGGATGGGGAGGAGGGTGCTTGTTCCACTTGTAAGGGCCCCATCCCCAACAACTCCAGTGATTCTACTGATTCGATGATCCTAGCCCAGATCCCTGACATAAATTTAGACAAAAAAGGAGGTGAAAAAAGCATGTGTGAAGAAGAAAAGATCGAAGAATTAGAGAAACAAATAAATGAACTAAAACAAGAACGTAACGAGCTCCAAGAAACTAAAAAAGAACTACAAAACAAGAAGCAGGAAATCAAGGAGGAAAACCAGGAACTCAACCAACAATTAGAAGAATACGAAGAACTTGGAGAAGTCAACGAACTAAAAAAAGCAAAAGAAGTACAAGAAAAAAGGATCAAAGAAAGTAAACAGAAAAAAGAGACCATTGTCAATGAGTTGGTTGATGAGACTGATAGGGATAAGGAGTTCTATGAGGAGATGGATCTTAATCATTTGGAGGCAATAAGAGAAGATCTTAGAACCAGTAACAACTTTGAGGGGAAGAAAGAGAAGAAGCCACCAACAAATAACGAGGAAAATGATCCTGAAGTGAATCGTCATCATGATGGAGCTTATGCATTAAATGAATAATTATCTAATTTCTGTGTCTGTTTTTTTGGTTCGTTCTTTTCTGTGTATATATTTGGAGGTTTTTTGTGTGTTAGAGAAACCTGATAATAAGATTGTTTCAGGTGGAAATCCTGTTGATTTAGGTTATCCGGAGGCTGCCGAATCCATAACCCCAGGCATGCTAGTAGGGCTAAACACAGATTCTAAGGTGCAGAAACATGGAGGTGCTGGTGAGGAGGCTCTTGGTGTTGCTGTGGTTAGTGATCCTTTGACTGGTAATATCTCGGAGAGTTATGAGGGTGGTGAGCCGGTGAATGTTATGGATGTCTCTGGTTGTACGGCTGTTCTTTGGCTTGATTCTGGTGAAAGTGTTTCTGAAGGGGCTGAGTTGGTGAGCGCTGGTAATGGTTACTTAGCTCCTAGGAGTGGTCATAGTCATACGGAAAATGATACTGGTGGGGAGACTAGTGTTGAGAAGTCTGAGGCAGTCGTTGGTGTTGCACTTGAAGGCGTGGATGCTTCTTCTGAGGCTAAAAGAATCCACGTATTAACCAAATAATTTGGAGATGTTTATGTATGCAGGCTAATCGAGATAAGGATCCTGGCACTCTGAGAAGAGCTCTTAAAAAATCCAAGTATCTAAGCAACTCTGTTTTCATGACAAATGAAGCAATCCAAACAAAGATCGGTGAACCAATAACGAATGACAGAATACCCAAAGACGCATTCGAACAAATAGATAAAGAAATAAAAAGCGCTATCAGTGATGTCACTGTTTTTGCTGATGATATGTCCATTAAAAGACTTAGTGGTCCTGCGATCACTACGTCTAAGTGGTATTGGGATAAGAATGAGAGGGAAGCTGTTAGGGATATGGATGGTATGAGTGAGAACCTGGATAGATCTGATCTGGTCCCGGGAAGCGTAATGGTACCAGTACACCATCTAGAACTTCAAACGAATTGGAGATGGGATTCCGCAAGGAACCAGTTCGATGTTGATGAGAGGGAGATACAGATAGCAGCAGAAGCCATAGGAAGATCAATAGAAGACCTAATAGTGAACGGAGACCAAAAATACGAAGTCCCAGGACTAAGAAACCTATCAAAGAACCTAACCGTATCAGGAAGCGACTGGAGCACCCTCGACAACATACAAGAAGATATTCAGAGTGGACTAGACAAACTAGACGATGCACTAACCACAGGACTAAGATACAACCTTTATGTTTCGAGTACTCAGTGGAGCCAACTAAGACAATGGGTAAACAATGATACAGAACTATTCAGACAAGTAATCGTAGATACTCTTGACGAACTTAACAGCATAAAGCCTAGCTACCTACTAGATGAGGGAGAGGCTTTCATGTTGGCGAATACTAATGATAGATTTATGAGGAAACCAATAGGACAAGGAGTAACAACACTAACCTACAAGGACAACGAAATAGAAACCAGAAAGAAAATGCTTGAAATCTCCTCTTTTGAGGTTTATAATGAGTCAGCTGTTCTAGAGTTCTCAGGAATATAGGTCCTATTTAAAGCTCTAATAAAGCCCTCTTTTCCCTCTTTTATTGATTATTCTGGGAGTTGATTCCTATAAGAACAGATGTAGATAATGTGAAAACAGTTCTTGGCGAAACCCAACTAAGTGACACAGAGATCCAAGAATTCATAGAGGATGCAGCAATAGTGATAGATCGATTAGAGCAGAATTATGAAGATCTAGGCGTTGAAGAGCTCCGGGTTGGAGAAAAGTATTACGCCTGCCACTTGATCGCCGTAAGAGAGCCTAGACCCGGAAGAGAAGCAAATGTCCAAAGCTTCACAGTGAAATATCAGGAAGAATCAGGAAAAGGAATAAACTCCACATGGTACGGGAGAAGAGCAAACGAAATACTAAAAGGAAGACTAGAAAACCTGAGTAGACCAAGTGTAGGGGTTGGTAGTACTGTATAAGTCTTCAATTCAGAGATTCTTACAGAGGTACGGAGAAACCGTGGAGATAAACGTAACAAAGACCAGCACCACCGATGAATTTGATCAGGACTACACTGGGACAATCCAAACCAAAACAATTAAGATCATAACCATGTCAGATGAAGAAGAGCTAAGCCACGGAGACCTAGGAATAGCAAAAACCCATGACCTCACCTTCGGAACCAATACCGAACTAAACCCGGGAGATAGAATTGATCGGGACTTGGACGGGGAAATAGAATACGTGGTGAAAAGAGTTAAGCCAATTAATTATAGAGAAGAAAAAATATTTTTCATAATCGGTTGTAGAGAGGCTTAAATCTATGAATAACCAATTCTCCACCAAAACCATAATAGAAGTGAAGAATCTACTACAAAATAATCTATCAATCAGTAGAGTTTATTCGGAGCTCTATGGAAGTAGAGATAAAACCATAGACGAATACAGCAAACATTACTACCCACAAATCATCATAAAAAGAAACCAAACCAAAAAAGAAGCAAAACCAATAAAGAACATATTAGAACTAAGCATAAACATCTTAATACATTTCAATAACTATATGGAGGCCTCGGAGAAGTATAGAGAGGCGTTAAGAAATTATGGAGACAAAGCACTAGAAACCTTACAAAACATTTCAGAACTAGAAAGTGGAATCATCCTAAACTCTCACATAAACAAAGTAGGTCCATACGAGGATCGTGAGGAAATATTTAGAGCACAAATAGTGACAGAAATAGCTCTAATTGATAAGAAAGAACTATTCATTGGTGACATAGAGATACCCATCTACGGAGGAAAAGATCTAACTAGCGAAACAGAACAGGAGATTGTTGGTGGGGTAAGTGCTTCGGCTAGGATCAGTAGTTCCAGCCAGAGATTGGATTCTGGGAAGATCATTGGTTATTTATCTGAGATGGGGCATAGTGATGGGAAGAGTGTTGAGCAGCAGAGAGAAGATCTGCTTACTCTAGATGAAAGAGGCCCGGGTTATAATTCGTTCAGGATCGATGGACTAGAGGGGTACCTAGGTATAGAGAGTATTAGGGTGGGGGATGATGATCGTTGTAATTTGGTAAAAGTTGTATTAGATGATGTTACTTATTTGAAATCTGGTAATTATGGATTATCTTATTTTTTGAGGTCTGTTCTTTTTGATGATGGTGGTTTTGGTTTTTTTGGGTGTACTGAGGTTTGTCTTCCGGTTGGTTGTGGTGATGTTCGTTTTATTAATCCGGAGACGGGTGATTTGGTTGTAATGAGTTCCAGTGGAAGTTATGGATCAGCCGCAGGTGAAATGGAGGTATTCCGTTTTCCCTATGGTTCATGTGGAGATCTTGTGGGTGGAGTTGAAATATACCTAGAAGATTTCTTGGGGATGACAGCCAATATCCTAAGATCCCAAGGAGAAAAAGCAAACACAAAATTCAAGATAGGATCAAAAAATGGAATACCAAAAGGAACCTACAAAGCAAAAATAGGACTAAAAGACAACAACATAGAAGAAGATATCCTAGTCAAAGTTGAAGACATAAATAATGGATTAAATCTTCTGCAAGAACAAAAGACAACTAACAATACAGAATACACCATCATAGAAACCCAGGAATTCGAAGTAAGTGAGGAAAACAGTGGAGATGAAATTGAGGTATCAGTAGAAAAGAACCTATCAGTGAGTAACGAAATTAAGATCGATTCTATCTGGTTAGATCCCGTTTATAACGCATTCCTAGGCTTCAAACTAAGTGATTTCGTTGAGAAAAATACTGGAAAGGTTAAAATATATGATGATATGAATAGTGATGATCCTAGTGATTGGGTTCAGGTCTACGATCCTAATCATAGGTTCAGTGGGGACCCTGGTATTGGAAATTCTTTGGTTCGGTTTTTGTTGAGGGATCCAGTTGAAGTACAGGTGTATACCAAGGGGGGATGGAGTAGTTCTGAAACCATCAACTTTGAACCTCAATCAGGTAGTAGTGTGGAGGTTAGGGATGTTGTTGTTAGGGATTATTCACCTGAAAAAGCCATAGTAGAACTAGTTCTTGGCTCGGAAGATCTTAGCAGATGGTCTCTAAAGCTAAGGAGAGGAGAGTATCAAGGAAGACTGGTACTTAAGGAAGAGTTCTCAGGAGATCTATGGAGTATTAGTTATGGAGCTAATGATTTCGCACTATGTCTTGAAAGTAATGTAGGTCATAGAGTCAGCTCGAAGGATCACAATAATACATTCGATGTAACTCTAGGAGATAATTACCTAACAGGAATACCAAAAACCAAAGACCACCTAGATCTCATCACAACAAACCAAAAGATCAACGCCACCAGCAAAATGAAAACCCATTCCATACCTAAAGGTACTAAGATCGGGATAGGAGCCCTTCCAACCAACCACCAACACCACCAAACCATAAAAACCAATCTAACAACCTCAGAGACCATAGAAAAACTAAAATATAGCAATCTAACCCACGGAGAATACTTAACAGTAATCCTTGCCAAAGATGAAAACCAAGTAGAGAATGATCTACTATTCAGAATCAAAGATAGTAACAATAATTCACTCAGCCTCAACGGATCCGGACTAACAAGATCAATAACCTTAACAGAAAACTACAAAGAATACATAAGACCACTACGAGTACCAAGAGAAACAGATCCCGTGATATTCGAGTTAGAAAAGAACAGTACCAATAGTAATACTATTTATATTTCAGATTTTCTTCTAATCCCAATCCACGGAGATGGAGTTCAAGATATTAGTAGAAACCTCCTCAGAGACTATCAAGTGATCAGAGAGCTCAGTGTGAAGTAGGTGATACCAAGTGAAGATAACCCTAAAAACATACAAAGAAACAGAAAAAGAGACAGACATAGGTATAGACGATTTTAGCGCAAAGAAAAAACTCAATAAAATCAACGAGTTCACAATTATTATTCCATTCACCCTATATAACAAGTCCGTTGTTGAATCTACTCTTTACAGCCCGATAAGCCTAGAAGCATACAGAACCATAGAGGAAGGTTTTATAACTGATTATCGAATCATTAATGATTTTATCTTTATAGATGCGATGAGCCATGAATACATATCCCTAGATAAGAGACTCCACCGAACGAGCGATGGGTCGAGTTATGAGTGGGAGGAAAGCCCCAGCGAATACATCACAGAGTACAAAGACACAGATATTGGAACGATCCTAGAAGATATATTAGGAAACACAAAATGGAGATCTGATCTTGATAGGCAGTGGCTTTATGGATACTTCGGTTATGGAGAAGGAGAATACAGTGACTCAACCATTAACCTAAGCATACTTGGAAGATACTGGACAAAGCTAGACTGGATCAAAGCTCTAGCAAACAATTATTACTACATAATCAATAATGAAAACCTAAAAACAGCGGACTGGAAAACAAACAACCAAACAAGAACAGTAACCCTCAAAAAGATGCTAGGAAAAAACAAAGGAAAACTAAAAACCGTACAAAACATAAAATACACCAAAAATATAGATCTCATATCTAGAGTCGTGTCAACAGGATCAATTAACGAAAAAAGAATAGAAACAACAACCCAAGAAGACGAACTAATAAAAAACGAAATTATAAGAGAAAAAGCAATTGTAAACAATAATATCTCTTCTAAGAATTCTCTAAAAGCAAAATCAAATATTGAACTATCAAAACTAAATACCTCAATTATCACCGCCGAAGTAGAGATAAGCACAGAAGAATATCTGAAAAAATCTCTAGAACCAGGAGATCACGTCACAGCCAAACATAAAGATCAAGATATTCACCTAGAAAACTATAGAATCAGATTAGCCAAGGTAGAGCCAAAGATCACAACTTTAACCTTAGAACCAGGCAACGAGACCTCTAACCTAGAAATAGAGAACTTAGAAAAAGATCTTTTCGAAACTAAAATCCAAGCACTCGATAATAGTTTATCTACCTGGTCATTCTAATTAAATTATTTTTGTGAGATGTTTTTTTATGGTTAAAACGGATAATCATAGTTTGGATAAGCCTGAAGCCGGAAGTACAGACTGGCATATACCACTAAACACTAATTTTGAAGTTATAGATACTGAAATGGTGATTGCGGGACCCCTTAATGAGAGACCTGAACCTGGTGATGAAGGTAGGAAATTTCTCGCAATTGACCAAAAACTATGGTACTACGATAATGGCACCAACTGGGAAGTAGAATCAGTAGTTATAGAGCCAAGGAGCACCGACCCTACCTCACCAGTAAAAGGCCAACAATGGCTAGATAATTCAGGCAAAATAAAGTATTATGACGGATCAAAAACCCGCTTATTATGTGGATGGACCTATTAAAATCTTCTTAGAAGGTGATTAATTATTACAGACCATAGCCTTAGTATGGATGGAACATGGCAAACCTTACTGGATATTTCCCCAGATACTGGTCTCTTCTTTTGCCATATTAATCTTGAGAATATGGCGAGTGGAGATGAATTAGAGATAGATATAGGAATAGATGAAGATGAAGATGGAAACTACGAGACCTATAGAAAAGTCGAATACCAAGATGCGCAGGAAGAACCAATCAAACAAATAGCAGATATATTAGTAGCTCAATCCGAACCAATAAAGATCGAGATAAGGCAGAACGCAGGAACACATAAATCAATTACTGCAACCTCAGGAGTTAAGCACTAAGGGAGGGAAAAAATGGGAGATATAGATAATTTAACAAAAGAAGAAATTCTAAGCATAATATGGGCAGATGGCGAACAACACGACGATACCGATCTTAAACCCAGCAAAGCAGAGATTGAGAACTGGGTAAAGAACAAACTCCTAGAAGACCTAAGTGGAGCAAGCCTTACACAGGATAGTATAGCGCAGCGAATAATAGATTACCTAGATGCTCCAGTAAGCGATGGAGGAAAGAATACTCAAAGCGAAATAGAAACCTGGGTAATGAATAAGCTGAATGATGATCTAAGCGATGACACATTAACAACCGATAGTATAGCAGAGAGAATATACAACAACCTAGATGCTAAGGTGAGCGAAGCAGGAGGAAGTGGAGATAAGAATACGCAGTCAGAGATCGAGACCTGGGTATTTAACGAACTAAACAACCCTCTAGGCGATGATACTCTTAATAGTAACAGTATTGCCGAACTATTATACAATAATCTGGACGCAAAGATCAGTAACGCAGGGAAAACAGCCACAGACAAAAACACACAAACCGAGATCGAGCAATGGGTGAAGAATAAATTATTAGAGGATCTGAGTGATGATTCTCCAGCCGCAGACAGCCTAGCCCAAAGAATCCTAGACAACCTAGACGCAAAAGTAAGCAACGCAGGAGTCAACCAAGCCGATATCAAAACAGCAGTCAACAACGCCCAAAGAATAGAGGAAAACAGCAAATCAATTGCCAAGCTAAGAGGAGACCTGGTTAGAGGTCAGACCAGGATCTTATTCGACAGAGGCCTAGATAGGCTAAACTATAATGATGGATTGATGGATGCCTTCCTGGATGCCACAAAACTAGATACACAGAATAGCGTATCCGTAAACACTACGGACTACTATCTTGAACATACAGCTAGTGGTGGATACTGGAATATTCAGAGTAAATCCTACGAAACCAGTCATAGTTCAACCAGCGCTCCATTAGATTCATTCATAGGAGATTCAGGATACAAATTATATGTGCTAACAAGTTCGCAGGTACAGGAATACGATCTTAATACAGCCCATGATATTGCCTCAGTCGTAAATCCAAGCAGTCCAAGAACTCATTCTATTAGTTATAATACTCCGCAGGCAATTGAGTTCAGGAGAGACGGAACAAGGATGTATATCCTGGATCAATACAGTAACAAGATCGAATCATTTACCCTAGGAACTGCCTGGGATGTAACCACAGCAAGCAGCCTTAATACTTTTGATATGACAGGAATGACTCCTTATGTTGAGGATAATCCGAAAACAATAGCGTTTAAGCCGGATGGAACCAAACTGATGACCTTTGATCATGGACAAGGATCCATTGGTGTATGGAGTTTAGGAACTGCCTGGGATATAACTACAATGAGCCAAGGAACAGTCTCTGAATACCTAAGCAATAACGCAAGTAGCAGTATTCAAGGAGGAAATATTAGGCCAGACGGAACTGAAGCCTACATCATCGATGACGGAGGGTCAATCAAAGCATTCTCTCTAAGCACAGCATGGGATGCCAGCACTATTACTAGTGGATCAGATTGGAGCAACTCAATAAGCGAGGATGGAAACCCAGTAGATGTATGGTTTGATGATGGAGGAACCGTCATGGAGATCGCTGGAACTGGAAGCAATGCAATCTATCAATACTCAATCGGTAGTAAGCCGCAAGGAAACGGAGTAGAATCAAAGCAATTAGGTTTTACACCGGCCAAGGTCCAGATCGAGGCAACCGTGAAGAATCAAACAAGTAATAATGATTTCTGGTTCGTGGTTAAGGATGGAGCAGGAGACTCAAAGACAATAGGATCAAGCCAAATCGGGAAAGAAATAGACCTAGGATTTAGCGATGGCGATATCACGATAGAGATATGGCTTAAAGGAGATACAAGCCCGCACATGGAGGATTACTTCTCATACTTCAAGTAATTCTCTTATTTCTTTTTATTAGTTATTATTTGGGGGTTTGATTATTAGTAATGATTCTGA
>CAYTEI010000056.1:0-11272 GCA_964436705.1 uncultured Thermococci archaeon | reverse complement strand
TATGAATTATGATAGAGAATTGCAGAAGACAAAACTCTGGATTGATGCAATTATATATAATGAAGAAGGTAAAAAAATAGGAAAGAAAGACGCAATAAGGGCATTATACGCAATACTAAAATACAATATACTTTAGGAAATAATATCTTTGTTTTCTTTTTAGTTTAGGTTTTTATCATTAACCAAAGTAATATTAAATTCTATATAGTTCTCAATATTATATTAAATATACAACCCATATTTTGTTTAAATGTTAAGAAATTCAGAATTTATTAAATATATTCAATTGTTTATACGTTAAAGTAAAGTTAATTTGAGATTTCTTTGGTTTAAATTTATGGTTTCTTAGAGAAATGATTAAATTTAAATATCTGTCTCGGATAAACTACTGAGGTGTAAAAATGGAATATAAGTTCATCAAATGGTTTGAGGATTTGAGCGGTGATGATGTTGAACTAGTTGGAGGAAAAGGTGCTAATCTTGGCGAAATGACTAATGCGGGAATTCCTGTTCCTTCTGGATTTTGTGTTACTGCTGAAGCTTACGAATACTTCGTTAAGGAAACAGGAATACAGGAAGAGATAATGGACATGATTAATAGTGTAGAAGATTATGAGAATTCTGAGAAACTAGACGAAACAGCAGGAAATATACGAGAACTTATTAAAAAAACTGAAATGCCTGAAAAAATTGAAGAAGAAGTCATTCAAGCTTATAATGAAATGAACGAAAAATATGGTAAGAACGATGTTTATACGGCTGTTAGAAGCTCCGCAACCGCAGAAGATCTTCCTGATGCCTCATTTGCAGGACAACAAGAAACATACTTAGATATCAGCGGAGTTGAAGCTCTTCTCAACGCCGTCCAGAAGTGTTGGGCATCCCTTTGGACCACAAGAGCCACCTATTATAGAGAAGAACAAGGCTTCGATCATTCAAAAGTATACCTAAGTGCCGTAGTACAAAAAATGGTAAACTCAGAAACAGCAGGAGTAATGTTCACAGCAAACCCAGCAAATAACGATGAAAGCGAGATAATGATCGATGCTAGTTGGGGACTTGGAGAAGCCGTAGTAAGTGGAGCCGTCTCACCAGACGAATTCATAGTTGAAAAAGAAAATCTCAATATCAAAGAAGAACATATCGCTAAAAAGAAAATAATGATTGTTAGAGACCCCGAAACAGGAGTAGGTACCGTTGAAGTTGACACTAAAGAAGAATTAGGAGAAGAGTACATCGATAAGCAATGCCTTAACGACGATAAAGTTAAAAAATTAGCTGAAATCGGGAAAAAGATCGAGGAACATTATAATGCCCCACAGGATATCGAGTGGGCATACGATCAAGACACAAAAGAATTACAAATAGTTCAATCCAGACCAATAACAACTCTTGAGGATGAAGAAGAAACCAAAGAAACAGAAGAAGAAGGCGAACTCGGTGATGTTCTCGTCAAAGGTCTTGGAGCCTCTCCCGGAAGAGGTGGCGGCAAGGTTGTGAAAGTTGAAACCGTTGATGAAATCAATCAAGTGAAGGAAGGAGACGTCATGGTCACTACTATGACTAATCCAGACATGGTTCCAGCAATGAAAAGAGCTGCAGCAATCGTAACCGATGAAGGTGGAAGAACTTCTCATGCAGCCATAGTCTCAAGAGAACTTGGTATACCATGTATAGTGGGTACTGACGATGCGACCGAGGTTCTCGAGAAAGATGACAAAATCACAGTCGATGGAGAAAAAGGAACTGTCTATGAAGGCATTGAAAAGACAACCGAAAAAGATACTGGTGAAGCGAAAGAGGTTGTAGCACAGGCTCCTCAACCAGTAACTGCAACAGAGATAAAAGTAAATATTAGTATAGCTGAAGCAGCAGAAAGTGCTGCAGACACCGGAGCTGATGGTGTTGGACTTCTAAGAGCAGAACACATGGTATTAGGAATTGGAAAACATCCACAATACTTCCTACAAAGAGACGAAGAAGAAAAACTAATAAATAGCTTAAAAGACGGAATCGGTACAGTTGCAGACTCATTCTACCCAAGAAGAATTTGGTACAGAACTCTAGATGCTCCAACAGACGAATTCATGGAACTTGAAGGAGGAGAAGACGAACCAGAAGAACACAATCCAATGCTTGGATGGAGAGGGATCAGAAGAGAAATGGAAAGACCTGAACTACTAAAAACAGAATTTAAAGCTATTAAAGAACTAATTAAAGATGAAGGATACGAAAACATTGGAATCATGCTACCACTAGTAGCAAACGTAGAACAATTAACAAAAGCCAAAGAAATAGCCAAAGAAGTTGGATTAGAACCACACGAAGATCTTGAATTCGGAATGATGATAGAGATACCAGCCGCAGCCCTCACAATAGAAGACTTCATAGAAGAAGGAATAGACTTCATATCATTCGGAACAAACGACCTAACACAATACACACTAGCAGTAGACAGAAACAACGAAAACGTGGCAAAACTCTACAACGAAAAACACCCAGCAGTCCTAAGACTCATGAAACGAGTAATCGAAAAATGCAATGAACACGATGTAGAAACCTCAATCTGTGGACAAGCTGCAAGTGATCCAGAAATGGCTAAAAAACTAGTAAGATATGGAATCGACAGCCTATCCGCAAATCCAGACGCTGTCAAATCTATCAGAGAAGTCGTTGCCAGAGAAGAGAAACGAATGCTCCTGGAAAGATCTAAAAAATAAACTTTTATTTCTTATTATTTTCTTTTTGTGATCTAAATGAAAAAATATGATTACTTTGAACATACAGCAGATATAGGAATTAAAGCATATGGAAAAAACATAGAAGAAGCATTTGAAAACTCTGCTCTAGCTATAACTAACATAATAACTAAAACAGAAAATGTTTCAAAAAATAAAAGAATCAAGATTAATGTAAATGCAGAAAATATAGAAGCTCTTTTCTACGAATGGCTTGAAGCAATCATTATCAAATTCGATACACAGAAACTAGTCTTTTCCGAATTCAAAGTCAACATAGACAAAAAAAATAATAAATTAAGAGCTATCTGTCTCGGTGAAAAATTCAATCTTGAAAAACACGAAATAGGATCAGAAATCAAAGCCATAACCTACCACCAAATGGAAATAAAAGAAAAACAAGGCAAATGGCAAATAAATTTCGTTCCCGACATATAAACTATCTAAAAAAGTTCAAATACACTAAAATTACTAAAATCACGACAAAAATACCCATAATATATAATTGACCTCTTGTTTGCCTAGATTGAGCTTCCTCAATCTTTCTTTGGATCATAGAAGTATTTTTATCTATTTCTCTGTATAATTCCTCAGCCTGCCTATACTCCTCTATAGCACCGTCAAAATCCACATTATTCGGGTCATTTAAATACTCATCACCTTTACTAAGGTGATCTAAAGCCTTAAAGTACTTATTTTTAGTTTCATTAGCCTCAACTAATTTGGAACTTAGTTCAGATGCTCTATCTTCTTTTTCATATTTCTGATATATTTGTTTAGATTGATTGTATTTGTTTACTGCCTGTGTATATAGTTCATCCTGCATTGCTTGATCTCCTTGATTTTCTAAGTTCTTAGCCTCTTCTAAATCTTGTGACCGTGCTTTTTTCTCTAGATTTGTCTGAGCTTCTTCTATTTTTTGATCTATCTCCGTCGTGGTAATATTAAGTTCTCTGTAAATAGTCTTTACTTTCTCGTACTCACTGATAGACTTATTATACTGTCCTTTATCGAAAAGTTCCGTAGCATTCTGTAAATGTGTTTGAGAGGTTTCCCATTTCGATTTTTCATCTTCAATTTTCTCTATTCTACTTTCCAGCACCGAAGTATCTCTATTAATCTCCTCATATATAATTATAACATCCTGATATGTATCGATCGCTTCTTGATAACGTCCTTCTGTATAATGATTAGAAGCTTCCTCTAAAAGATCATCAGCCTCTGCCTGCTTTTCTGAAAAGTCTTCAGACTTCTGAATCATTTCTTCAAGATAACTAGCTCCCCTATCATCTTCTTCAGATTTTATAAAAACGTCTCCTTCCTCAATAATATCCAGAGCTTGTTCATACCTTGAAATTGCTTCTGAATAATTTCCTTCTGAGAAGAGTTCATCCCCCTCCTCCCGAAAGTTATTAGCCATCTGAGATATTTTCTCATACCAATCAAGCTTTAGAACATGGACTTTACTATCACCCGCAACAGCGATCTTACCATCTCCAACGTCCATTGTCTCCATATTTGTACCTATATCATATTTCCATAAGATCTTTCCAGAGTTAGGTCCTAATACATGAACCACTCCATCATTGCTCCCAGCAGCCACTCTGTCCTTAGAAACATGTACTTTTTCAATCGAAGATTCAGAACCAGTATTTTTCTCCCATATTTTTCTTGCTCCAGATTCAAGAAGCACTACTTTACCTCCTTCAGTTCCAACAGCAATCCTCGATCCATCAGCATCAATAGAAGTAACAGCTCCTCCAACCTCATATTTCCATAATACAAGTCTAGATGATCCTATCGAGGTTACAGTTCCATCCTCCATTCCAATAATGACTCTTCCATCATTAATAACTATATCCTTTATTTGATCTGAGCCTTTGTAATTCCAAAGACCTTCAGAACTTAAAGGGAAAGAATAAAGATTATTATTAGTCCAATAATATCCTCTATTACCACTTACTTCAGCACCAGATATTCTCTTTCCCCATGATGATTTTTCGCCTATCCGAGCTCCTTTTTTATTAAAGATTATGGCTTTATTTCTATAGCCTTGAGCATCAGATTGAGCAATTGTTGATACAACTATTACATTACCGCCAGAAGAAGCAAAAGTCCCAACTTGGTTATTCTGTTCGAATTCCCATTCTAGGTCACCAGTACTGTTCATTACATATATGTCATTCAGAAAAGATGAGGCTACGACAAGGCCTTCATTTGATCTTACCTTCCAAACGTCTTTTTGCATATTGAAAATCCATTCTGGATTTCCTTCCTCTAGCATCCTAACTTTATCATCCGTTGATCCAATTAATAATTTACTACCATCTATACTAACACTCTTTATTTGTCCATCAACCTGATATTCCCAAATCTTCGGAGAGTTCTGTTCTTGAGATCTGGTCATACCACTGACTATAGATGTAATTAATAAGATCATCACTAACAATATCGTTGAAAGTTCTTTTTTTTTCAAACTCTGGATTCCCCCTGGATCAATTATTAATTATCCGGGTATTCAGGCAGTATTAGTTCTAATCCTATTACTATAAAGATTTTTCGGAGATTAAGGAGTTTAATTTAAAAATTATTACGTAGATAATTATGTAGATACAAAAAGAAATTTAGAAAAGCCATTGGTTTTCCATACACTCATCACAAGGAGGTTTCTCAGATGCTATTCCCTTATACTTTTCGTAAACACACTCATCAAGTCCTAAAGGGCATTTACTAGGAGTACGATTTGGCCTAACTTTATCAGGAGCTAACTTTATCCTTATATAGCCAAGATCTTCTTCAACCTTCTTCCAAGGACCAATTCTACCTCCATAAACAACTCTATTCTCAAAAACCTTAGCATAATCACCTAAAATAGCATTCTCCTTCACAATAGAACTCCTCTTCAACTGAACCCCATCACATAAAATTGAATCCTTCACCTGAGCTTCAGGACCGATACTCGATTTCTTAAGAATAATAGAATTATTAACTCTAGCCCGATTCCTTAATTTAACATTATCCCCAATGAAGGTATACCTCCCTATCTCAACGTTTTTTCCAAACTCTACATTCTCCCCAATATGTACAGGACCCCGAACAACCGCATCATCAGGAATCTCTGAATCAGAATGTATATGAGAATCCTTCTCATACATGTTGTCCAAAGCTATTTTATGAGCACTTTTGTAATCCGTAGGAGTACCAAGATCCATCCAATAACTGCTCTGAGGTATCTTATGAGCTTTCATTTCAATTTCAGGGAAAATCTCCTTCTCCATCGAAACTTCTTCACCCTCTTCTATTAAATCCAATTTTGAATGTTCCATAACGAATATGCCAGCGCTAACCAGATTTCTTTCAGGTTTCTCTGGCTTTTCCTTAAAATCCACAATCCTATCATCCTTTAGCTCAACAACCCCATATCTCTCCGGATCATATACCTTAGTAACAGCTAAAGTTAGATCTTCCTCACCATGATCTTCAATAATATTTTGATAATCAGTATTTGTGAACACATCACCATATACAACTAGAAATGGATCATTAGAATCAATTTTATTAGCAGCATTTTTAACTGATCCACCTGTCTCAAGAGGATATTCATCCTCTACGTAACTAATCTCCTTATCATAATCTGAATACTTTCTACCTATATAATCTCTTATCTCAGTTTTCATATAATGAAGTGAAATTAAAACCTCATCAATACTCTCTGTCTCCTCCAACCCATCCAGAATGTAACCTAAATTTGGTTTACCAAGTACGGGAACCATCGGTTTAGGTCTAGAAAAAGTCATTGGTCTTAGTCTAGTTCCAAATCCACCAGTCAGAACTATGGCCTTCATAAGGTCCACCATTAAGAACTTGGAGAATGAATATTTAAGTTTAATTATTTATCAAATTAGAGAAAAAACTGATTAAATTAAAATTAATATCATAATTAACAAGAATAAAGTGTTAATCCCGCCATGAAATCACATTCACCATTTCACCTTCCTTATATCCTTCTGATCCTTCTGGAACAACTACATAACCATCGGACTTAGTAATCGATGTTAAAACACCACTTCCAGTTTTTTTAACCGGCTTTGCATTACCATGATTATCTAGTGAGACTCTTATATAGTGTCTTCTTCCTAAAACAGAGTTTATTGATTTTGATAAATTGAATTTCTTACTTTGACTAAACGATTCATTATTTCTTGGTTTTGATCTTAATTTATTAATCGATGGTCTAATTAATGATACATATTGAACCATTGCTGCTACTGGGTATCCGGATACTAAAAATATTGGCTTATTATACATCATAGCGAATCCGAAAGCCTTTCCTGGTCTTATAGAAACACCATGTAATTCTAATTCCAAAATTTTTGGCGGTATATCTGTACTACTTTTAGCGCTTCCACCGGAAACTAATACTAGGTCATTCTGTTTTGATGCTTCTTTTATTTTTTCTTCAATTTCATCAGGTTCATCAGGTATAATACCGTAATTATTTGGAATACCGTTACTTTCTTGGATTAATTTGGATAAAAGAACCGAGTTTGAGTCAACGATCTTACCATTTCTGATCTTATTATCATCCCATTTTTTTATTAGTTCATTTCCAGTTGTTATTATACCAATCCTAGGTTTCTTAGTTACTTTTATTTTATCTTTTCCTATAGATCGAAGTATGGCTAGATCCTGGGGTTTTAATACTTTAGGACTTTCAAAAACCTTTTCATCTTCATTTAGATCTTCACCCTTCTTGGAGACATTTCCACCCGGAGCAACTGGTTCTCTCACTATTATTCGATCTTCTAATTCTTTTACAGCTTCTTCTCTAATTACCGCGTCGGCATTGCTAGGAATTGGAGCTCCAGTATTAATTTTTACTGCTTCATCAAAACCCAGTTTGATATTCAAATCCTTACCAGGTTCTAGAACATCCTTTCTTTTTTTAATTTCAACTTTTTGATCCTTAGCTTTAAAGGATTTTTCCGCTTTTATAGCGAATCCATCCATAGCTGACCTATCAAAAGGAGGAATATTAACCTTAGAAAATACATCCTTCCTCAAAACCCTATTTAAACCATTATCCATCACTATTTTTTCTTTAGATCTAACTGGTACATTTTTCAGTATTTTATTTAAAGCCTCTTGATAAGGGGTAAGTTCTTCGAACAGTTTATCACCTATTCTTCCAGATGCTTCTTTATATGAAAACTTTCTTCTTTAACAATTTCAAGACCCGTTGAAACCGCATTCTCACTACCTGGAAGACAAAACACTAAAACATCATCAATGATGCCCGCAGTTGCCCTAGATAATATCGAAGCGGTTCCCACCTCATCATAACTAAGCTTCCTAAAAATCTCTCCAAAACCTTCTATCTCTTTATCAAAAATTCTTCTTACAGTTTCTATAGTTTTATCTCTCCTTGATACTCCAGTACCGCCTGTTGTTACAATTAACTCAGTATCAGTATCTAATACTAATCTAGAAATTTCTTTTATGATATGGATCCGTTCATCTGGAATTATTACTCTTTCAACAATTTTGTTCCCCTCGGATCTTAGTTCTTCCTCAATTAAATCCCCCGAGATATCATTACCCTCCCCCTCACTTAAAGAATCGCTTAAAGTAATTACAGAAAACTTTAATTTCTCTGGTGCTGATTTTTTATGTTCTTTACTCCCCATCTTTTCCACCTTCTAAACATAATAACGAACTATATCTAATACCATATCGAAATTTATTGCTTCACATTCTTACTTATTCTTTCTTTAGAGATTCCAATCCCAGTTTTCTTACCTATTATTTCTATATTTATGTAGTAATCGGGGTTTTCAAGATCCACTGATGCATCTGTTAAGTCTACCACCAAAGCTCCTATCTTTCTTTCTATCTCTTTGCTAGACTTAAACACATCTCCTCTCCTCTTACATCTCACAGCTATTTCATCCTTCTTTTTAATTCTTTTACTAATTTTCTTGGTATAATCTTCTATTTTATGCATTTCTGAGTTCACTATAAAGTTTAATGGAACCACACGATATATTGATGAAGTATCAAAATTTATTATTTTTTCGTAAGCATCATGAATTCTGTCATTTTCAACCTCAGTAAGTAATACCCCATGGAATTCTGTCTCCAACACATCGAATTTCTCACCCTCTAATGCCCATTCAATCTCCCATTCAGCATCATACCTTCTATGAGATGGATGAGTTATAAGAATAGCTGAATCAATGGCCTTAAATTTAGTAATTCAGAACCCCTCAGCTAATCTTATTTCGCCCGACTTAAATAATTTCGTTTGCTCAAATCAGTCAGATCGATGATAAAAGTATTATAAGAACAATCATAATAAAGATGGTGAGGAAATGCCGGGAGCCTTAGTTTTATTAGATACAACACATAGAGAAGAGAAAAACCTCGTTAATAAATTTCAAAAATTCAAAAATATTGTTGAGGCTCATGTAACGTATGGAGATTATGATATCTTATTAAAAATAGAGACTGACAGTCTAAATGATATTAAGGAGATTAATTCCAAGATTAGAAGTGAATCAGATGTTAATTTGACACAAACTTTTCTCTACTCTGAGGAATCTAAAAAGATTGATAAAGGGGGCAACGAAACGTGGGGTTCAGAAAAGCTCAAAGAGAAGACCGAGAAGTAATCGAAGAGATTTCAAAAGATATTTGGGGAGATCATCAGGATTATTTGCCTAAAATAATTGATGAATGGGTAAAAAAAGGATTATACGTATACGAAGATGAAGAAGACATAAAAGCCGTTTCTAAATACTCCAAGCATTCTGAGAAAATTGCATTTCTTGAAGGTATCAGAGTAAGAAAAGAATACCAAGAAGAAGGGATAGGAAACAAGTTTACTAAGTTTATGATCGATAAAGCTAAAAGAGAACAAATGAACAAGGTAAGATATACGACTTATTATGAAAATGAAGGAAGTATCTCACTTAGTAAGAAGAATAATTTCAATTTGAAGGATAGTTTTGCTTTCATCGAATTTAATAATGAGGATAATCCTCTCCCTGATAAGTTAGATAACACTAAAAAAATTGAGGAACTGCTTAATTCTGAATTGCTAGAAACCATTAACTCTCAGAAATTATTTAAAAAAGTTCAGGAAAATTTAAATTACATTAATTATGATTGGGAGTTTTTTCCAATAACCAAACAACGATTAAGAAAAATCAAAACTTTTGGTTACCAGAACACCGTTTTTTCAATTAAAGTCTCAAATAAAAGACCTAATCAAGAGGTTTACATTCCTTTTATCATTGAAAATGATAAGGACGAGTTGTTTGAAATTATAAATTTAATAAGAAATACATATAATGATCATAAAATTCGTTACATGCTTGATGCCTGGGATAATAAAGTAAGGCATTTATCTAAAAAATTTGAATTATATGGTGACCAAAAAGAAAGTGTCTACCTTTTCGAAAAGGAACTAAACCAAAAATAAACAAAAATTATCTAATTTGGTGATAACTTGTTTTCAATAGAAAAATCATGGAATATTGCATCTTTCGGAATATTAATACTAGCCGTTATATTAATCTTAAGAGATAATACATTTCCTGCAGGCATCATATTTATAATGATTGGATTTCTAGACTCTTACTTTGACCAAAATATCCTCAAGAACATACTACCTATAGGAGCAGGTTTGACCTTTATATTATTTGCATATAATATGGGATACCTTTCCTATACACCAATTGGTGGAGTAGCAATTATATACGGAATTAACTACTACAAGAACAGAAGTTAACCATCCAAAACCTGAAATCAATGATACTCAATATTAGAAGTACCCTTTCTATTAAGCATTTCTATCATATCTGATGCAATTTCTAATTTAAGCCTTTTCATCCTTTTAGGATCTTTTTTCTCATCTAAATCTGGATCTGAATACTTACCAACTTTTTTATCAAAATCCATTCCTCCTAAAACTAAACTTTGTGCGCTAAACTCCTCAACAAAAAAAGCAGCTCTGTCACCATCTGTAAAACCGCCAAAATTACGCAAATGACCAAATGGCTTTACCTGAGCAGTCCCCAGAACACTCTCAAAAAATGGAACAAATTCCTTCAATCTTCCAATATTATTCCCGTGTGAATGAATAATCAAATTAGATCCTTCTTCATTTAGATCTTTTAAAGCATCTATATCTCCATCAAGATCAGTAACAATATAATCTGGAATAATGTCTATATCAAGATCAAGAAAAGCTTGACTAGCACCATCCGCTACTACAATAGTCTTATTTTTAAGCCAATCCAACTCCTCTAAATCCCTTTCTAAAGAAGGCCCGGCCCCGAAGATAGCTACTTCCTCATCAAGTATGTCCGAAACAATCTGATGAGGTTTTAAAATACTCTCATGTTCGTCCAATAACTTATTAAGAACTAAAGCAGATTCCTTATCTCTAAAAAACCTAATATCTACTGATTCACTTGAAAATTCTTTTTTTATTTTTCTATAATATATCTTCCAGTTATTCCATCTCATTT
>CAYTEI010000055.1:9657-11694 GCA_964436705.1 uncultured Thermococci archaeon | reverse complement strand
TATTAAGTCAGGTGTAATAAAGCTTAGCAGGCCCTCCTCTTCGTACTTGTCAAAGTCCCATCCATGAGATTTTGCTGTCTTCTTAACCTGGTTTAAAGGTTCCTCTAAATTAACAAAAATGGTTCTCTCACCATTTCTCATTCCCTCGACTAGAAACTGCATTGAGAGAGTGGATTTTCCTGTTCCTGTGTTCCCCGTAACAAGAATGATATGACCAACTGGATAGCCACCAGATAACATCTTATCTAATTTCTTAATTCCAGTCTTCACTCTATTTTGAAAATCAGTTTCCGCAGATCTTCTTTCCATTGGGATTTTTGGGTATACTGTCATTCCTTCTGAGCTTATATCGAAGAATATGGATCCGCTTCGGAAGTCAACTCCTCGCATTTTGGATACTTCCATTTTTCTGATAGCTGATTGTTCTCCTTGGTTATAATCTAGGTTTATTATACCGTCTGAGATGAAGTCTTCTACGTTGAATGGTGTTGATCCGTCTCGTGATTCTGAGGTTAGGAATACTGTACATTCCTTACCGCTTAGTACAGTGCCTAGTCTAAAGATAAGGTATCTGAATAGCTCTTTATCATCGATCATGTATCCTACTGCGGTTATTGAATCAATTACCATTCTTTTAGCATTATTTTTATCAACTAAATCTTCAATTCTATCTACGAGTTCATCAATCTCATCCTTGTCTAGTTCTTTTTGGGTTCCAAAATCCATTAGGGATATCATGCTTCTTAAGTCTGTAAAGCGGAGATTTCCGTTTTCTAGAGGTTTTTTATCGTAAAAATCCATTGTTGTTGTGTTCTTGATTGCTTTGGTGAATGGTTCGGTTACTGATATGTATATTCCCGGATATTCGTATTTTTTCCAGCCTTCGAATAGCCATTGCATTGATAGAACGGTTTTTCCGGAGCCTGATTTTCCTGTAAGTAAGACAACATGCCCCTCTGGGATACCGCTCTCTAAGGTTTTATCTAGGCCCTTGATTCCGGTTTTCTTGGTTTTTTGTTTCATATTTTTTTTCATATTTATCAACTCTTATGTACAAGTTTTTTTTTTAAAATAATATTATTTCTTATAATTTTTTTAGGTGTATGATGAATTTTGACCCTCCTAGGTCTGAATCCTTCACCTCTATGGATCCATCATATATTTCTAGAAGTGTTTTTACTAGGAATAGTCCTAGGCCGGTTCCTCGTTCTTGATCTGTTGTATATCCTTTATTGAAGATTTTTTCCTTTTCTTGTTCTGATATTCCTTTTCCATCATCCTCTATTGTGCAAATAACTTCATTTTTGCTTATATCTCCATTTATTTGGATTTTATTACATTCTGAATGTTGTATGGAGTTTTCTATGATGTTGGAAAAAACTTGGTTGAGAAGTGGGCCGCCTTTAACTTTGGATCTTATATCTGGACAATTAGTCTCAATTCTTATACCTTTGTCTTCTGCTATGTTCTTTTCTTGTTCGATGGTTTTCTTTAGTATTGGTTCTATTTCTATATCTTTGATTTCTTCTTCTTGGGCTTCTCTTAGTTGGGAAACTTTTTCTATAATATCCATACTTTCTTTAATGCTTTCTTTAGCTTTTTGAATAAGCTCTCCAAATTTTTCTGATGTGTTCAGATCTTCTAGTAGTTCGTGGTATCCTTGGGTGATCTGGATTTTGTTCCTAACGTCATGCCTTAACAGAGAATGTAAAAATTCTTGGCGTTCCTCAGCTTTCATACGTTCCGAAATATTACGGAAAACTCCTAAAACTGTTTTTTTACCTTTGAGCTCGAGATTAGAGGTACCTATTTCAACTGGAACTTTTTCACCTTCGCTATTCAAAGTATGGAGTTCATACATTTTCCCCGTTCTTTTACCTTCAAAAAGTTCACTGTACTGTCCTTCTTCGTCTTCTGGATAAAAATCGGATAAACTCTTTCCAATTATATCTTCTCGAGATATGCCAAACAGTTTTTCTGCTTTTTTGTTCGCTTCTGTTATCTTCCCTGTTTTCTTTTCTATGAAGAGGATTGGGT
>CAYTEI010000055.1:0-9647 GCA_964436705.1 uncultured Thermococci archaeon | reverse complement strand
TTTCAGTTAATTGTCTGTATTTCTCCATTCCTTCTCTAAGGGTTTTTTTCCTGTTTTTTAAGTCTTTGATAGTCTGATTCGCTTCTTTCCGTTCGGTTATATCCTTTATGATCCCGATCGCTCTCTCTGGTTCCCCTTCTTCGTTAAATCTTATATCGGCCTTTTCCCTAACCCACTTTGTCTCTCCGTTGACAATAACTCTGTGCTCAATATCGTATTCACCAGTTTCTAAAGCCTCGTTCCATTTCTCGTCCACGTAGTCCCGATCCTCAGGATGAATAAATCCTAAAAATTCATCATAACTAATTGATTTATTTTTTGATAATCCAAATACTTTGTAGGTTTGCTCACTCCATATTAGGTCTTGTGTTTCTAGGTCGATTTCCCAGCTCCCGGTTTTTGCAATTTTTTGTGATCTTCTTAGTTGTTCTTGAAGCATTTTTTGTTGGGTGATGTCTTCAGCTACTTTTACGAAGTGCGTTATCTCGTCTTCTTCGTTTTTGATTGGAGCGATTGAAGCTTTTTCCCAATAATATTCTCCATTCTTCTTCTCATTCTTAAATCTTCCTTCCCAAATGTTTCCTGAGGTTATTGTGTTCCATAGTTCTTCATAGAATTCTCTTGGTTGTTCTCCTGAATTCAGTATTCTTGGATTCTTGCCGATAACTTCTTCTTCTCTGTATCCAGTTACTTCTTGAAACTTTGGATTAACGTATTCGATATTACCTTCTTTATCGGTTATGAGTATTGTACTTGGGCTCTGATCCACGGCCTTACTTATCTTATTAAGTCTTTTCTCTTTTTCTTTTCGTTCAGTGATGTCCCTTACTACAGATAGTACTCTTTCTTTTCCTTCTAGTTCAAAGATGTGAGAATGAATTTCAACGGGTATTTCAGTACCATCTTTTGCTTGATGCTTCATCTCAAATCGGGCGTCCCCTTTCTTTAGCAATCCCTCCATTACATTATTAACTTCATTCGCTTTTTCTGAGAAATCTATGTCCTGAGGAGACATCTCCATAAATTCTTCTCTTGAATAACCAAGCATTTCACAGGCAACATCGTTAACCTCTATAAACTTACCTGGCATACCATCTTCAGTTAGTTCATGAAGGAATATCGCATCATTCGCATTATTGAAAATCTCTTTAAATCTTTTTCTCTCTTTTTTTAGCTCTTTTTCTGCTTCTTTTTGTTTAGTTATATCTCTAGCAATTACAACTTCGCCTTCGAAGTCCTCTTCTGCAAATTTTTTCACGTTTATTTCGGCAATTATCTGCTTCCCATTCTTAGTTTCTAATTCAATGGGGTAGGGCGGTATTTCTTCTCCTTCTTTTCTTCTTTCAAATTTCTTAGTGGCTTTTTCCACGGCTTTTTCTTTAAAGAAAGGAGCATTTTGAAGAGAGGTACCGACTATTCTCTCTTTTTCATATCCTAGTTTATTTAATGCAGTCTGGTTCACATCAATGAATACTCCATCCTCGTCAAGCAAGAAAACAGGATCAGGACTGGCTTCAAAGGTTTTTCTAAACTTTCTTTCAGATCTCTGTAGCTCTTCCTCCGCTTCTTTTCTGTCTGAAATGTCTCTTATGTTGCATTGAACGACTTTCTCTCCACCTGCTTGATACGTGTTACTCACGAATTCTACGTGAGCCTCTTCACCATTCTTTGTTTTTAGGGGCATGTCTTCATATCGGATAAATTCTTCCTCCACCAGTTCTTTGAATCTTTCCTTATTTTCTGCTATGTCTTTGAAGGTTCCTATTTGCCAGAGTTCCTTTCCAACAAGTTCTTCCTTAGAATAACCTAATAAATCTTGAATATAAGGGTTAGCATCCTTTATCTCTCCTGTTTCTGCATCGAGTATTAGCATTCCGTCTTGTGCTGATTCGAATAGTCTTCTATATCTTTCTTCACTCTCTAATAAATCTTCTTCAGCTCTGTAGTGATTTACTTCTTGGTTGATTGCTCTGGCTAGTACTTTGTACTGTGATTTTGGACCTCCACCTTTCTGAAGATATCTATCAGTACCAAGATTAAGAGCCTTCATCGCCACTTCTTCCCTACCCTTCCCAGTGAACATAATAAAAGGTACATCAATTTCTTTTTCTTCTCTAATCTTTTCTAGGAATTCTAGGCCATCCATTTCAGGCATCTGGTAATCACTGACAACGCAGTCGAAATGATTCTCATCCAGTACTTCTAGAGCTTTTTCTGGTGTATCAGTTGTTTCTGTTAGAATTGCTTTGTCTTCTTTTTTTAGGAATAGTTCTGCCTGATTTAGTAGGTCCTTTTCATCGTCTACTATCAGTACTTTAACTTCATCGTTATTTTTAGTAACCATCTAAATCAACTCAATTGGTTCTATAATTTTTAAGGGAAAATTATATTTGATTTGTTAGTATTAAGGATTCAGAGAATAAATACCTTTACATATAAACGGAAGAAATAATTAATTAGTAATAAGAAAATACTCGCTCAGACCCAAATAAAGTCACTAAAAACTATAAAAAACCAAATAAAACATAAAAAACCTAAGCCCTCAAAAAACCAAGACCCCAACAAATAAATAAAAACAACTAACAAAAATAATAACAAAGGCAGGAAAAAACATGAAAAAACCGGAAGCCCTCGACCCCGAAACCACCATCTTCCTAATCATCTACCTAGTACTAGGCATAGCATCACTACTATCTCCGTACTGGCTATAAAAATTCAAAATAAAAAATAAATCAAATTTTAACATTGATCCGGTTTTAATCTTTGCTAATCTCACCTAGTTCCGGAAAATAAATGATAAGAATAATGGATGAAGGAAATAAAAAATAAAGGAGATCTAATTTATTCATTTAGTCTTCTAAATGGTTTTTTTAGTTTCCAAACTTTCGCAGGCCAATTGGTTCCGACCTTTTCTATATTAGTGTTGATTCTTATTTTATCCCCTAGCTCCAGCTCTTTGGAGATATCTTCAGATAGTACTAATTTTCCGCCTCTAGTTCTTTCGTAACCTTCTTCGTCAGGGTTTAGGTATCGGATTCTCAGTGAATCCTCATTTATTAATGATCCTCTAGTATTATTTAAGGCATTTATCTGTGCAATTGTTCCTTCAGTTAATCCATTTAGATGTTCAAGTTCATCACGATTTAGACCTATCAAAGGTTCACGATTTTCATAATTTCTTAGATATCCTCCAAATTCAGATATATAAAGACCTTTAGTTATTCTTTGCAACATCTAATCACACATACAAACTTAAAACCAAATAAATCTCAATAAATCTCTATAAATCATGAAGTGGTCTGATCTTGGGAGCCACCTGGCAGGCAACTCCTTTGATCACATTGAATATGTTTTCTCAATCATGGAAAGAATAGATCTAGAGCTAACCAAGGCATCTGGTATTCCCTGATCTGCCATATCTTTGTGGTTAGCCCATATCATCTAGATCGGTAAGAATTGTAATTATGGGTATTTAAATTCTTCGATCAAGAAAAAAGACAGAAAAAACCTTAGAAAATGTAATACTTCTAAAAAATTTCAGAGCAATGAACAAGAATAACCAAAAAACAAAACAAAAAAGACGGGAAAGTAAAAACAACCTTACCAAACAAAAACAAAAAATAATTCAAAAAATAAACTCATCCAAATCATTCGCAGCCACAACCACACCAGAAAAAACATCACCAAGATAATCCAAAGACTCATCCACCGACTCACGAGCCCCAGGATAAAAATGACTAAGAATAAGCCTCTCCACATCCAAATCACGAACTATATCCCCAATATCCTCCACAGAAACATGATTCTCCAAACCAGACCCAACAGGAAAAGAAGCATCATGAATAACCACCCTAGCATCACCCAGAAACTCCGATAACGCACTAAACTTCTCAGTATCACCAGTATAAACAAGATCACCATCAAACCTAAAAGCAAAAGAAGGAATAGAATGCTTAGTCTTCAAAGCCTCAACCTGATATCCATTAATAACATATTCAGATCCATCATCAAGATGAATTACTTCCACTGAGGACTTACCCCACAAATCCACAGCACCCAAAAGCTCTTTCACAGTTTTCCGAGTCCCACTTGGACCAAAAACCTTAAGATCAGGTCTATCCTGAAGACGCCGAGCTTGAACCAAACTAACAATATCAAGGACATGATCAGGGTGAGGATGACTTATAAAAACCGTATCAATATCCAAAACCGAAACAGAAGACTGCCCAATCCTATGAACAACACCACTACCACAATCAACCAAAACGGGAGACTCACCCTCCTTACTAACTAAATATCCGGATTGTACTCCTTCTCCATCGGGAATAGCCGCCCCACTACCTAAAACAGTTAACTTCAAAATATCACCCACACAAACAATAAATCATAAACCATGTCCTCTACTCGTAATTATTCTAAGATCAAAAATATCAAAAGCTTTGGGATTGCAATAGAGCAGGAGGATCACGAAATTGTATGAAGTTCTAAAAAATTTTAGTTTCGAACTATCAACCAGAATAGAATACGGAATAGGAGAAACAAAAAACCTAAAAAACGAACTAAAGAAACTAAACACCAGCAAAACACTAATAGTCACCGACAAAGGAATAAAAGAAGCAGGACTAATTAACAAAATAACAAAACAACTCAAAGACTCCAACATAGAATACCAAATATTTGACGAAGTAGAACCAAACCCAAAAGATCATAATGTAGAAAAAGGAGCCGAGAAGGCAAAGGAATTCAACGCAGAATCCATAGTCGCCATAGGCGGAGGATTGGAGTACTACTAAGCCACAAAAAAGATAAAATAAAGAAATTCGAAGGAACATCCAGCATTAATAAAACTAGTCCACCTCTAATAACAATACCAACAACAGCAGGAACTGGAAGCGAAGTAACCCACTCCTCAGTAATAACCGATACAGAGAACGAATATAAAATGACTATAAAAAGCCCTCTAATAGCACCAAAAATAGCTCTAATGGATCCAGAACTAACAAAAACAATGCCACCCGAAATAACCGCATCTACCGGATTAGATGCCTTAACCCACGCAATTGAAGCTTACACCTGTAAAGAAGCCCAACCACTAAGCGATGCAGCAGCCCTATACGCCATAGAACTAATATCCAAATACTTAACAACAGCATATAAAAACGGAGAAGACATAGAAGCTAGATCAGGAATGCTACTAGGAAGTCTCCTAGCTGGAATTGCATTCAGCCACTCAGATGTCGCATCAGTACACTCGATGGCCGAAGCCCTAGGCGGACTCCTAGACGCTCCACACGGAGTATGCAACTCAGTACTCCTCCCCTACGTAATGGAATACAACATGGACCAATGTGAAGAAAAATACGCAGAAATAGGACGAAGAATGAAATCCCAAACTAAACATACAGAAGAAGGAGCAAGAAAAGCCATAAAAAAAGTGAAAACCCTTTCAAGAAAAGTAAACCTACCAAAATTCAGAGAACTAGGTGTGGAAAAGGAAGATCTTCCTGAACTAGCTCGGATGTCCGCCCAAAATATATCCACAGAGAGTAATCCAAAACAAATAACCAAAGAAGAATACCATAAACTATTCAAAAAAGCACTAAACGAATAAAAAATAAAGACCATCCCTCACCAAGTAAAAAGGGTATCTTAAGCATTATTGGGAATCGACAGTAGCTAACATGGTACAAGCCCTAAAAACTTTATAATTTGTCTCAATATCACCGGTATCAATAATAAACTCTTTGGGACCAGATCTTTCAACAGTAGGAAGTAACTCAAGGTTATCCAGCTTACCAGCATCCTTAAACCAAACCTGGAACTTAGTTCCTTCAGGCACTAATACTTCGCCCTCCCCATTACTTATTGCCTTTCCAACTTCTTCCTGTATCTCTTCCCTAACTTTCTCTGGATGCCTACACTTTGCAGAGTATCTACCAGTAGGTTCCTTAGTTTTAACATATGGAATCTCTTCATATAGTTCTTCAGCCTCTCTAATAATCTCTGAATCTCCAGATAAAAAGAATACTGGAACCTCATATTTAGATGCAAGAAAAGAGTTCATAGCAAACTCACTAGCCATAACGTCTCCAACCATTACTTTATCTACGACGGCTCCAGAGTAGGTGTGTGAAAGCGTTCCTCTACTATGAGCAGAGCTATGGTACCCAATGTATCCTATTCCATCTAAATCACCGCTCAGTCCCTGCATTTGTGAGAGCAATTTAGGTCTCCCACTGAAAAGCTCAACTCTCTCATCAAGATCCTCTATTATTATGTTTCTCATCTTTCCATGACCATCAGTAATATAAACCTCATCTGCTCCTGCATCAAACGCTCCTTTCGCAGCTGCATTAGCTTCCTTCGTCATAAGCTCTCTAGCACGATTATATTCTTCAGAATCCATAGATCCCTGATTAACAGAAACCACACCAGAAATACCCTCAATATCCACAGAGAAAAGATACTTCATAACAACACCAATAAAGAATAAGAAAGCTAATAATAAGTATTTACCTGCAACATAAGAATACAATTATATACTTTTGAAATAAAGATATCTTTGGAAATAACCATTTAAATCTTATGAAATAATTAGAAGGAAAAGAGATCTTGTTTAGCTTTTTAGTTTGACAGCTGTCCCTGTTGCATTAATCCATAGCATTCCTTCTCTCATTTCTTCATAGTCAAAGCTTACTCCTATTATGGCGTCAGCACCAATTTCAGCAGCACGATCCTTTATATCTTTTATTGCTTCTTTTCTTCCCTTAGCTATTTCCTTTTCATATGCACTTGATCTTCCTCCAACCACGTCTCTAATTCCGGAAAGAAAATCTTTAACAACATTAGCTCCCATCATTGCTTCACCAGAAACAATCCCAAGGTATTCATCAACTTCTTTATCCTGTACCGAATTCGTAGTAGTTACAACAACATCATCCATATTACCACATATATAAATCATAATAATAGTATTTAAAATGATTCATCTTGTTAGGTGAAAATCTAATACTAAACCAATAATTAATAGAAGAAAAAATTTTTTAGCAGCTAAATCTATCTTTAAATTAGGTTCTTAGTATTCTTAGGCTGTTTAGGGTTACTAGTAGGGCCATTCCAGCGTCTCCGAATCCTACGGCCATCCAGAGTGTTACTATCCCCGGGAAGGTTAGTGCAGCCATTACTCCCTTTATCCCTATTGAGGTGGTGACATTTTGTTTTATTATTTTGTTTGTTTTTTCACTGTTTTCTATTAGGTATAGTATTTTGGTTAGATCGTTTTTCATTAGGGATATATCGGAAGCTTCTATTGCTGTGTCAGTTCCAGCTGCACCCATCGCTATTCCTATAGTCGCTCTTGCAAGTGCTGGTGCATCGTTGATCCCGTCTCCCACCATAGAAACTCTTCTCTTTTGTTCTTCCTCTTCTATGTAATTGATCTTGTCCTCGGGTAGTAGTTCTGATTTATATTCGTCTATACCTAATTCTTGAGCTATTGCTTTGGCCGTTCCTTCATTATCCCCTGTTAGCATAACAGTTCTTTTACCTTTCTCTCTTAGGGATTTTATAAAATCTTTAGCTTCTGGTCTTATTTCATCCCTAATCCCGATTATACCAAGTATGCTTTCTTGGTTGCCAAGAACTACACAGGTTTTCTCCTGTTCTTGAAGCCTATGTATCTCTTCTAGATCACTTACTTCATCATCGAAGAAATCTGGACTTCCTAGCTTAAATAATTCTCCGTTTATCTTTCCTTTAAGACCGAATCCGGCTACTGATTCTATGCTAGATGCATTTTGACCTTCAAGATCTCTTATCTCCCATTCTTTTTTAATAGCCTGAGCTAGTGGATGATTAGAACTTTCTTCTAAAGCAGTGGCCTTGGAAATAAGATCTTCTTCAGTTGTTTGTATTGTGATAAGATCTGTGACTTCTGGTTCTCCCTTGGTTAGGGTTCCGGTTTTATCGAAGAAGAAGGTATCAATTTTCTGGATCTGTTCAATATATTTTCCTCCCTTAATTAGGACTCCTTTCTTTGCGGAGGCGGATATAGCTGATACCATTGATACTGGGGTTGAGATAACGAAGGCACATGGACAGGAAAGAACTAACAATACTAAGGAACGATAGAACCAAGGCTGAAAACTCCTTCCATACCCAATTACTGGAATCACCGTAATCAAGATCGATAGTCCTAGGATTATTGGAGTATAGTATCTTGAAATTTTATTAACTAGTTTTTCTGTTGGAGATTTTTTCTGAGAAGCTTCTTCAACCAAGTTAATGATCTTAGATAAGGTACTAGAACCTGGGCCTTTAACTTCTAATTCTATTAAACCTTCTTTATTGAGGGTGCCAGCGAAGACCTTGTCGCCTTCTTCTTTTTCTACGGGCATGGATTCTCCAGTTACAGGAGATTCATCTATTGAGGTTTTCCCCTTAGTGATCTTCCCATCTAAAGGTACCCTTTCTCCTGGCCTTACAACTACTATATCTTCTTCTTTGACTTCTTTTACTGGTATTTCTTTTTGTTTGATTCCTCTTCGAACTCTTGCTGTGTCTGGGGATAGGTCCATTAGTTCTTTTATTGTGCCTCTTGCTTTGAAGACTGAGTAATCTTCAAGTGTTTCGGATGTATTAAATAATAGGATCAGTACTCCAGCTTCTCCCCAATACTGGATATATATAGCACCAAGAGCAGCTATTACCACTAAAAAATCAACATCAAATTTTTTCTCCTTTATTAACTCTTCGAATCCTTCTCTAGCTAGTGGGTATCCTCCTATAACTATTCCAAGGCCTAAAAGGATCTTATAGAGTGAAATATTTACTAATGTGAGGGATGTAAAGAAAAAATTAATTATTAAACCTGGGATAATTATTACTGCTGTTAAAATAGTCCATTTAGAGTCCTTTAAGAAGGTTTTAATGTTTATGCCTTCATGCTGTATTTCTTTGTGTTTTGATAGATCCCTTACTCTCGCCTTACAATAAGGGCATTCATCATGATCGTGGATCTCTTCTTCTGTTTCTTTTTCCTTCATGAGCCCACCAATATTTAGGAACTCCCAAGATTAATAAGTATAATGCTAAGACTTTAAGAAGGATTAATAAAAATTAATAAATAGTGGAACAATAATTAATAAATAGGTGTTAATGAATGAGTGTGATCAGCCTATCAATACCCAACAAGCTAATCAACGATCTGGAAGAAATAATGGAAGAAGAAGGATACAATAATAGATCAGAACTAATAAGAGACACAATAAGAAACCACGTAAAACAACACAAAATCGAAAAAAGAGAAGAAAAAGAAATAGGAGGAATAATATCAGTAATGTACGGAATCAACGACAAAAAAGTCTCCGAACAAATACAAGAAACCCAACACCAAAACGAAAACAAAGTAAAAGGAGTTTTACACCTTCATTACGACGAAAAAAACTGCTTCGACATCTTCCTAGTAAAAGGAAAAGCCAAACACCTAAACAAAATAGTTAACCAACTAAAAAGAATAACCGGAACAAAACACATAGGAACAGACCTAATACCCATACAATAAACAATAAACCAACAAAAAACTAAATATGACTAAGAGGTTTAAATCATATATAAAATCAAAATAATAAAATAGAAAACTATAAGTT
>CAYTEI010000054.1:3491-11739 GCA_964436705.1 uncultured Thermococci archaeon | reverse complement strand
TGAGAGGACACCTGCCTCGTCTGAAGAGGAGAACACCCGAAAGCCCCTTCCTCACAAAGCGAGAGTGATAACTTGAGCGAGTTAGGTAGGGGTAGTTTACAGCTTCTTTATAGGTGCCTCTGATTATAGTTTTTAGGTTTAAAATTGGTTTTATTCAAAGTTTAGTAAAAAAGTTAAAGATTAGTAATTAATGGAGGCCTATATATGTTATGGAATGTTGAGAAACCAAAAAATGAGTCTGATAAAATAAAAGAATACAGAAAAGGTTCAAAAAGTAGAGAAAAACTTAAAAGAAAATTAGAAAAAATAAAAAAACGAGATCCACTCGAAATTCCTTTAATAATCGATGGAAATGAAGTAAAAACTGGGAAGATCCATGAAATTAAATGCCCACACCACAGAGATCTCACCTTAGCAAAAGCTCACATGGCGAGGCCTCAGGAACTTGATCAAGCTATAGAATCTCTTTTAAGCAGTAAAGATGAATGGGAGAATAAAGATTGGTTTCATAGAGTTTCAGTATTTAAAAAAGCAGCTTCACTTCTTTCCGGTTCTAAAAGAATAGAAAACATAGCCACGATGATGATGAATCACTCTAAAAATCCTTACGAAGCCGAAATAGATCTTGCAGAACTCGTTGACTTCTGGAAATTCAACTCATATTTCGCAGAAAAGATATTCAAGGAACAACCCGACCAAAAAGAAGATCAGTCTAATAGATTCGACTGGAGACCACTCGAAGGTTTCATATTGGCAATACCACCCTTCAACTTTTACTCTATCGCAGGAAATCTGCCAACAGCACCAGCAATAGTTGGAAACGTCTCATTATGGAAGCCATCCAGAAACGTAATCCTATCTAACTACAAAATAATGCAAATATTGTTGGAAGCAGGTCTTCCAGATGGAGTTATTAACTTCGTACCTTTCTCCAGTGAAAACTCAGAAAGAGTTATCAAGCATAGAGAACTAGCTGGAATCCATTTTACAGGAAGTTATGAAGTACTAACCAAACTAAAAAATCAAGTTAACTCTAATTTGGATACATACAAGAACTTTCCAAGGATTATAGGGGAGGCAGGTGGTAAAGACTTTATATTTATGCACAAATCAGCAGATCCAGAAAACGTATCTAACAACCTTATAAGAGGAGCCTTCAATTATCAGGGTCAGAAATGTTCTGCAGCCTCAAGAGCGTACATACCAAAATCAAAATTCCAAACAATCAAGAAGAAAATAACAAAAAGACTGGATGGATTAGAAACTGGGCCAGTTGAAAACCTGAATAATTATATGGGAGCTGTAATAGACAAATCAGCATATGAAAAAATAAAAGGATACATTGAACATGCTCAAAAAACTCAGGAACACGAAATGATCTATGGAGGAGACTATCATAACGATAATGGATGGTATATCGAACCGACCCTAGTAAGAACTACTGATCCGAAAAGTAAGCTGATGACTGAAGAGATCTTTGGTCCAGTATTAACTATTTACCTATATGACCAAGATCAATACGAAGAAACGCTAAAAATATGTGATGATACATCTCCTTATGCCCTTACAGGATCGATATTCGCAAAAGATCGGTATGCAATTCAAAAAGCAGAAAAGGAGCTCAGATATAGTGCAGGGAACTTCTACATAAACGATAAACCAACGGCAGCTGAAGTAAATAGACAACCATTCGGAGGAGCCAGAAGATCAGGGACAAATGACAAATCAGGGTCCTGGCTAAACATTACAAGATGGCTTACACCAAGATCAATAAAAGAAAATTACAAACCAATAAATGAATGGAAAAGACCTTTCCAAAAATAACTAACTAAAAAATAAAGATCGAAAGATCAAAGTGGAGGTTCAGGTTTTTCTTTATCCTCTATATATTTTATGAGGCTTGGAGCCCAATGAGGACTTTCATAGCCTTTCTCTGGCGGGTTTTCAGCTAAAGGTAGGTCAAATACCTTTCCTTGGTCTTCTATTTCTTGAGGTATGCTTCTGTATAATTGGATACCGATCTTTCTCTCAGATGTTAATTGATTGAGTATGTCAGCCATTTCTTCTGATATACCATCGTATATAACTATATTCTTTTTTGGTTCTTTTAGGTGTGTTTCACCCGATGCATTGAATTCTTCTTCGATTTCTTTGAATGTAACTGTTTTATTTTCTTGGATGAATTTTAGTATTTCTTCTCTTTCAGTCATTATATCATCTCTTTTTTGTGAATGAATTCTGTTTAATTAATTATTTGGTAGGTCTGTTTTATAGTTTTCATTCTTGTTTTGGCTTTAATGGTGAAGGATTTAAATTAGGAGATACATATATGGGGTGGTGATTTCATGGTGAATTGGAGACTAAGAATGAGTATGATGGGTAGCCTAGCACTAGTAATAGGTTTAACCACACTTGGTGCTCTTATTATCCTTACTTCATTCACACAAATGTCATTCAGCACTATATTACCATTGATGCTGATATTCTTTGTAGCACAATGGTATTTTGGACCTAAAATGGTTGAAAAATCAATGAAAGTAAAGCCTGCATCTAAAGAAGAGTACCCAGATCTTCACAATACCGTAGAACAAATATGCCGAAAAACAGGAATGGATAAACCCGAAGTAATGATATCAGGCATTGACATGCCAAACGCTTTTGCCTATGGTAATTTCCTAACAGAAAAGAAAATAGCAGTTACCAAAGGACTTCTAGAAACACTCGAGTACGAAGAAGTTGAAGCAGTCCTTGGACACGAAATAGGACACATAAAGAATAAAGACTCAGAAATAATGATGTTCCTATCAATATTACCAGCAATCTTCATGATGGTTGGGAGAATGATGTTCTGGTCAACCCTATTCGGCGGAGGAAATAGAAAAGAAGGAGGCGGAACCCTTCCACTAATTGCCATAGGCCTAGTATCAATGGTTTTTTATTTCCTGCTAAATCTAGGTGTAATGTGGACCTCTAGAATAAGAGAATTCTATGCCGATGAACACGCCGCTAAGACAGTTACCGATGGATCTAGAAAACTATCTGAAGGACTGGCAAAGATCAATGAAAATATGGCAGAATTAAAGAAGTCAAAAGCAAAGACTGGAAAAAAAGCCATGGGTAGAAAGAATAAAAATAGTAATAAAATGGGATTATCCCCATTAGCATCAGGAATGAAACCACTCTTCATATCAGATCCCGATGCAGCATCACCTAAAAGAGCGAAAACCGATCAAGAACTCGTGAGAGAGTATAGAGAAAAAGAGCTAAGTACCAGTGAGAAGCTGTTCGAAATATTCTCAACTCATCCAAACATTAAAAAAAGATTAGAAAAACTTAGCGAACTTGAAATATATTAATTTTTTTCTTCTATTTTTTCTAAAATACAGTAAAGGAAGAAATAAAGATCTAGAAAACTTTTTCTGTTACGTCTTCACCATCTTTGTAAGCTCTTACATGTGCTCCACAAGGCATCTTCATTCTAGTTCTTCTGAATGCTTCTTTTGCATCATCTATATCCTTTTCCTCTACCCAGGCAGTGATTAGCTTTTGATCCTTTTCTAGTCTAGCTGCAAGCCCTATTGGCCTTCCAAACGGCCTACTCATTCCGTTACCATACCTATCTGCTTTTCTTCCTGTAGCCATTGGATTTTCTCTAAGAATTTCGAATGGGAAAACGTTTAACTTCATTTTATAGTTTTTTTCGCCCACATTTTTATTCATATAGCCTGTTGCGGCTACTCTTCCTGATTCAAGAGCTCCTTGCCGGATCTGGATCTCTTCATCCATTTTAAGTGAGACTTCGTATGGGAACTCTGCTTTTTTATCCCCCATTTCGAAGTTCGTGATCCTGACTCCAGGTACTCCATTTACGTATTCTCTTCTAGTGTAAGATGGCTTATTAGTATTTCTGTCAACTCGCGCTGGTCTTAAAGACATGACTCTCACCAGTTCAAGATATTAATCATCCTTATAAAAGTCTTTTCCTGCTTGTATTAAAAGATTATAATATGAATCTCTCTATGTAATAAAAGGGATTTGATGTTATTAACTATAGGATTTACCGAGGATGAGATGAATAAGATAAGATCAGTTTTAAGTGAATGGGATGTCTACGGGGTTCCTGAGAACTTTAAAGACCTTGAAATTCGTAGTATTATCCAAGGTATTGAAGATTCTGCTTCTGATGCTAGTGATTGGCATGAAAAGAAGTTCTTTCTTATCCATGATCTTGATCGGGATGAGATTGTGGATGTTGTAGAGAAAGTTAAAGAATTGGATATGGCTAGGATTATTTTTGCCAGTACCACGCCTACTTCTATGGACTGGAAGTTGGAGAAAGCGATAAAAGAATGGGTTAGGGAAGATGAGAGTCATAAAAAGAAGGAAAGTGGTAAGTGATTTTGATTTTTAGTTTTCTTTTAAAACTATTATTTAATGAAATCGTTTAATATCTTGGTTCCAAAAAGTATTTATATTTAAAATAAAACCCATTTTTGGTGAATTACTTGGAATTTGATAAAAAGCATCTTGCGGGAATATTAATTGTTACCACGTTAGTATTTTCAGTAGCAGTTGCAGGATGTATGGGAAACCAGCCAAACGAAGATAAAGAAGGAGATGGAACCTCAAAAATGGAAGGGTCAATAAAGATATTCCATGCAGGCAGTCTTTCTGTACCCTTCAAAGAATTAGAAGCGAAATTTGAAGAGAAATATAACATAGATGTGAAGAGAGAAGCAGCTGGAAGCGTAACCACAACTAGAAAGGTAACAGATGCTGGTAAAATAGCCGATGTAGTAGCAGTAGCCGATTATACATTAATCCCTACTTTAATGTTTGATGAATATGCTGATTGGTATGGAAGATTTGCAAAGAACCAAATGGTTATAGCATACACTGAACAAAGTGAATACTCAGAAGAAATAAATTCAGAAAATTGGTATAAAATTCTAGAGAAAGATGGAGTTAGCTTTGGTATCTCGGATCCAAACCAAGACCCATGTGGATATAGAAGCCAAATGGTAATAGAACTGGCAGAGAACTACTACGGTAATGATCAAATTTTTGAAAATCTTATTGAAGCCAACTCCGATATAAAGGATAACGAAACTGAAAACTCTAAAATGGTTATAATGCCTGGATCAAGTGAAGCTAATCCGAATGATAAAATTATGCTAAGACCTAAGGAAACTGATCTAGTATCAGGTCTTGAAACCGGGGAAATCGACTACTTTTTCATTTATAGAAGCGTTGCCCAACAACATGGTTTTGATTTCGTTCAACTACCATCTGAAATTGATCTGAGTTCAGTAGAATACGCTGTCAATTATAAGTCTGCCAAAGTAAAGAGAGCTTCTGGAGAAGTTGCTGTTGGTAAACCGATAGTTTATGGAATAACTATTCCAAAGAATTCTGAAAACCCAGAAATGGCATCAAAATTCGTTGAATTTGTATTATCAGAAACGGGAGATGAGGTAATGCAAACTAATGGCCAACCACATATTAGTCCAGCAGTTGTTAACAATAAAAAGAATACGCCAGACGCTTTGTCAGATTTAGTTGAAGAAGGGTAGTTTCTTTTAAATTTTTTTCTTATTTTATATGGTGAAGAGTATGGATTACGGAGAAGTGAAGAAAAAGATTGTAAATCTTTATACAATCTTCGGAGCTTTAGGTCTAGTTTTAGTTTTATTTGTGTTTTTAACTATATTTCACATGTTTTACACTCAAATAACAGTAGATTTCAATGCAATTATAGAAGCAGCTAAAGATCCTACAGTATTAGGAGCTATATGGAATAGTATATTTGCTTCCTTTATAGCAACTATTATCGCATTCATTTTTGGAGTTCCATTAGCATATGTTCTGGCAAGAAAAAAATTCGTCGGAAAAGGTATAGTTGAAAGTATAATAGATCTACCAATAGTAGTTCCACACACAGTTGCTGGTATAGCATTACTCACACTATTGGGAAATAGAGGATTAATTGGAGCACCATTAAATCAAATAAATATAGTAGTTAGAGATTCAATATTAGGAACATCATTAGCGATGTTATTCGTATCATTACCGTTTCTAATTAACCAAGCAAGAGAAGGTTTTGAAAAAGTAGATCCAAGACTTGAGAATGTAGCAAGAAATCTAGGATCAAGTAGGGCAAAAACCTTCTTCAAAATTACATTTCCACTCTCTTTCAGAAGTCTTTTAGCTGGAAGTATAATGTCATGGGGAAGAGGCATAAGTGAATTTGGAGCTGTGGTAATGATAGCTTATTACCCAATGACTGCACCCACATTAATATTTACTAGATACAACAGCTATGGATTGGATAATTCAAGACCAGTATCAATAGTACTTATCACTATTTCCATGGCTATATTTTTAGTATTGAGAATTATCTCTAAGGGGATTAAAAACTATGCTAAGGATTAAGAATGTTTCAAACAAGTGGGGAGAGTTTTCTCTCAGAAATATAAATTTAGAAGTTGACGAAAAAGAATTCTTTGTACTTTTAGGGCCAACCGGATCAGGAAAAACACTTCTCTTGGAACTAATTGCTGGTTTCTATTATCCTAAATCAGGTCAAATAATTTATAAAGGGAAAGATTATTCTAAAATCGCTCCAAACAAAAGAGATGTTGGATTTGTCTATCAAGAATATTCATTATTCCCTCATATGGATGTTGAGGAAAATATAGCGTATGGTTTGAAAGAAAGAAATATAGATATATCTAAGATAAATAGGAAAGTAGATGAGATGTTAGATTTATTTGGAATAGAGAATTTGAGCGGAAGATATCCGAAAACCTTAAGTGGTGGAGAAAAGCAGAGAGTAGCTTTGGCGAGGGCAATAATAATTGAACCTGATTTACTGCTATTAGACGAACCCTTCAGCGCCTTAGATGAAAAGACACATGATAGAATGATTGAAAATATGAAAAAGATTCATAAAGATATGGATTTTACCACGATACATGTAACACATGATCAAACCGAAGCAATGATGTTAGGAGATAGGATCGGCGTGATTATGGATGGAGAAATAAAGCAAATAGATAAACCAGATAAATTATTCAATAAGCCAAAATCAAGGAACCTGGCAAAGTTCCTAGGAGTAGAGAATATTTTCTCAGCTGAAGTAACCAGTAAATCGGATACACTTGATGTTATAACACTGAAGGATTCAGGTTCACCGATTGATATCGAATCTGCTACTGACCACAAACTTGGAGCCGATGTTAGGGTATGTTTAAGACCTGAAGACATTATAGTTTCTAAATCAGATATTCAAAGCACTGCTAGAAATTCTATTACAGGTGAGGTAACGGCTATCAGTAGGATGGGGTTCTCCGTAAGACTGAAAATCAGGATCACCACAGATCTTAGACTAACCGCTGTCATTACTAAAGAATCACTAAAGGAAATGAATATAGAGGTAGGTTCACAGGTGAAGGCTACCTTCAAAGCTTCATCAATTCACGTAATTAATGAATAATTAATCAAATAATTGATCACTATCTTTTTTAATATTCCTAACGATTCTATGAAGCTTGTTAGTTATTTCACTATCAATCTTTTTTCCTTTAATTCTCTGAATGAAGATCAATGAGAGTATATGATCTTGAGGGGAAAGTCTATTATCAGGTCTCCAATCTGCCTCTTGATGAGTTGGCTTAATACCATCAGAGATCTTTTCTAAATCCATAAGCGCATCTTCCGAAATCCAACCTAACTCAAGATAATAATCAAGGATCTCGGACAAATTAGCAGATCCCAATCTATCAATAAGGAATTCAATCCACTTGAGAGCAATCATTTGAGTAAGAGGATCATCAGTTACCCTGTCAAGTTTAATATCTCCTGATTTTTCCTGAGCATCAGTATCTCTATTGGCATTATCTGTTCCTTTGAGGTTTTTCCTGATGTCATCAATCCTTTTTTCCATTTTCTTTATTCGCTCTTCAAGTTCATTCATTTTTTAACCTCTTGATTTATGGATCATTGCAGATCCACTATTGATCTCTCAGTAAAGGCGCTCGGCGTTGTGAAACTTATTATACCTGGCGTACCAACTTCTGGCACCACCTCTCCAGTGGCTTTTTGTCTAACACCAACTCCTCCGTAGACTTTACTTGCATTGATTAATAGCGCAACTCTATCTCCTTTATTCATAGTTGGATTTTCACTTAATAAGGAACCATCATAATCCTGAATAGCTAGTAATCCAAATGTTCTGGCTCCTGCTGCA
>CAYTEI010000054.1:0-3481 GCA_964436705.1 uncultured Thermococci archaeon | reverse complement strand
GCCCTGTTGCGTTCCATGCGGCTACTTCTGTTGTATTGAATTTTTGTGATACTCCTGTTTGTTTGTCAAAGTCACCTGGTATATCATCGTCAGTATAGTTTCCTTTTGAAGCGTAGGTTGTATTGGTAACATTTGCGACCAGTACCGCCTGAGTATTTCCGTCGTTTAATTTCATAAAGGTTTGACTTATGTCCACTTCGTCTCCTCCGGTGTTAATTCTTAAAAATACAACTATTTGTTCTATTGATGCTTCTGAACCTGCTCCACTAGATTTCCCTTCTACTCCTACTACTTTCAGACCTGTTGATACTTCTTCTGTTGTTTCTCTTCCTATACTCATTGCTCTTTGCTGTAAATATCCTGAAGTCTGTACTAGAACTGATGCGGCTACCGCAGCTACTAGTACCATGGCGATGAACACTATCATCGTTCCTATCCCTACTTGTCCTCTCTCTTTTTTTGAAAAAGATAATTTCATTTCTTTTCACCTAAAGGTTGCAAAATTTTTATATCCAAATTCAGGGAGGTAAATTCGTAGTTATGTGTGTAGGTGTTTGTGTAAAGAGCGAAGATAACCTTAAAAACAGATTTTCGTAGATCAGTTGGTAGATGTTTATGTAGGGGCACATGTAGGAATATAAGTACCTAAAAATAGAACCAAAAATCCAAAAATAAAATAGTAAAACCTAAAAAACAATAATTAAGAATATAATATCTTTAAAGATCAACGATCCCTCTATTATTCAACTTACAATAGAAAGATTGAGATCCAGAATCAGTAGATCTCCAAGTAGCTAGCCTCATAGAAGGATCAAGCTTCTCTAACTTGATCTCGCTTTCCATCCAATAATCGATCAGATATTTACCAACGGGCTTTAAATCATCATTTTCATCGGTAACAACTTGGTTAGTGATCAATACAGTCAGATCAAATCGTCTGGCCATCCAATTCAGAAGTTTCAGATGCTTCTCTAACTCATCTCTATCCCCATCTTTATCCCTATAAATGGTTGAAAAGGAATCTAAGATAATCAAATTATAATCTTTATCGACAGATTTTTTTAAATTACTAGTAAGGTTTCCAGGCTGGAAATAATTAAGGATAAGGATTTTACTAAGAGCGGATCTCTCACTAATACCTCTCTCCTTGGCAATCTGAATGTATCTTTCAGCAGAAAAATTCCTACCAGCATTAATGAAAAGCGTTTTATCAGGATTAAGAGCGGATATTTGCATATTTAAAGTAGTCTTACCAGAGGCAAAATCTCCATACACGCCAAAGATCTTTTTAGAACTTAGACCTCCGCCCAGATAATTGTCCAGCCTTTCGATCCCAGTTCTAACCATTTCCTTCATCCAGAGTTTTATTTGATCCAACTTCCTTAAGTCTTTAGTGATACTTTGCAATGGTCTGAAAAATTCAACGAACAAAAAAATAAAGCGAAAAAAAGATGGAGAAAACATAAAGAAAATGAAAAGGTGGATAAAGAAGTAATAAACATAGTTAAAAAAATAAACTCAAAGAAAAACCATTTTACAACAAGCAGCTGCGCAGGAAGAATAGCAATAATGACAATTCCAAAACCTGGAAAAAAAGGTGATGCCGAATTCATAAAGAAATGGCACCAACCAATAACCTACAAGACCCTACAAAAAGCGATTCAAAATACAGAAAAGGAAGATCTATGGATTATCTCACAGCCCCCAATATTCCACATAGGAAGTAGAACAATTGAAGACGCCTATAATGTAACGAAGATCGGGATACAAAGCGGATTCAAAAACACAGGGATAAGATCAATCACAAACAAAAAAATAATCACAGAAATACTAAGCACAGAAAGAATCGATGTACCATACGAGCCAGAATTACCAGAGAACTACCTAAAGGATCTAACGCAAAAGCTCAACTACAATCTAAAAAGATCTAGAAATAAAATGAAAGATTTGGAAAGTGACTTAGAAAAGCTAGAATAAAAAAGAATTAATATAAATTATAAACGTCCGATGTCAGCAATAGAGACTTCTCTAACGTTCTCTATCTCTCCAAAGGACTCTTCAACGGGATCGAATCCGCCAGCCTGATCAGGACCTAGAACAGTAATCATCAAAGCAGTAAGTCCAAATGCAACGGGTTCCTCTTCAACCTTATTGATCTTAAAACTCTCAGGAACCTTATCCTTTAAACCATCTTTAACGATATCTAATTCAACATCAGGATCCTCAGGCATTACCTTAACCTTAGCGAAAACCTTATATCTTTCTTCTTCCTCTTCATCACTCATATTTAGCACCTGTTAAGGTCCAACGAATCCACAATTAGAACATTCATACTGATTTCCAAGTTCTCTGCATTTTTCACATCTGTGAATAGTGTTTTCTCCACAATTAGGACATTCAAAACTCACAGATCTTTCATTAGTAGTAATCTCCTCATTACACGAAGTACAATTAGCTTGTTCCATAATTTTTCCTCCAATAAATATTGTGATCAATACTAGTAGATTAAATTCGTTGTAGTTTAAAAGTTTAGTGTTCTTAATTACGGGAAAAGTTTCAATAGAATTATGATCGCTATTTAGTTCTTTAATAAGAATAAGGTAAAGAAAAAAGGGGTTAGGAATTAATTATTACATCATTCCTCCGAGTCCGCCCATTCCGCCTGGCATTCCGCCACCAGGTCCTCCTGGGCCGCCGGGACCGCCGGGTGCTCCGCCTTGTTCGCCGCCATCGGCACTGTTTCCTGCTATTACGTCGTCTATTCTTAGTATCATTGTTGCTGCGTCTGCGGCTGATTTTACTGCTTGGCTGGCTACGGTTAACGGTTCGATGACTCCGTTTTCCATCATTTCATCTGTTCCTAGGTTTAGTACATCGATACCTGCGTTTTGGTTTTCTCCGTGTCTATTTCTTAGTGTTACTAGAGCGTTGATTTGGTCCATTCCTGCGTTTTCTGCTAGGGTTTTCGGTATGATTTCCATTGCTTCGGCGAATGCTTCTATTGCGAGTTGTTCTTTTCCTCCGACTTCTTTGGCGTAGTTTTGTAGTTCAAGACTTAGTTCGATTTCTGGTGCGCCTCCGCCAGGAAGAATCTTTCCATCTCTGATTGCGTTTTTAACTACTTTCAGTGAGTCTTCGAGACTTCTTTCGACTTCATCAACTACGTGTTCTGTTCCGCCTCTGATTATGACTGATACGGATTTTGGATTTTTACAGTCTTCGATGAAGGTCATTTCGCTTCCTGCGATTTTCTCTTCGTATACGGTTCCTGCATTTCCTAGGTCTTCGCTAGTTAGGTCATCGATCTTAGATATTGTTGTTCCGCCTGTCGCTCTTGCTAAGTTGCTCATGTCAGATTTTTTAACTCTTCTTATGGCAAGTATTCCTTCTTTAGCTAAGTAATGCTGTGCTAGGTCGTCGATTCCTTTTTGGCACATTACGACGTTGGCTCCGCTTTGTTTTATCTTGTCTACCATTTCTT
>CAYTEI010000053.1:0-11877 GCA_964436705.1 uncultured Thermococci archaeon | reverse complement strand
GTCGATGTCATGGAGTTTTGGTGCTTCTGTTATTTTGTCGTATATGTGTTTCATTGCCATTACGTCGTCTTTCCCGTATTCTTTTAGTTTTTTCCAGTTGAGTTCTTCTTTTTCTCCGGTCATGTAGTTGGTGTACATGCTTCCAACTTTTTCCCCATCTAATCCGTTTGCGCTTGTTTTGTGTCCTGTTTTGTTTGCTACGTGTTCTAGTTTTTGGGTTCTGCATGGTGTTGCTGCGTGGTTCTTTGTCCATTCCATGAAGTCTATCTTCTCCAACTCCCTCCAAACTCTTAGTTTATTTGGAGCGTACTCCGAGATAAATCTTCTTAATTTTTTAAAGTCAAATTTACTTCCATACCAGGCCAATAAACAAGTATTTTCTTTTTTATTCTTTTCTATGTATTTTGTGAATTTTTTTATGATTCTTTGTTTTTTCTGGGGTTTTTTCTCTAGGAAGTGTTTGTATTCTTGTTTTGTATCGTCGTAGGTTCCTATGTGCCATATTATTTCTGGGTTGAGAGAGTCTGTTTCGATGTCTATGAATAGTCTGTGTTTGTTTTTTAGGTTGTTGTTTTTGATTCTATAGATTTTTTGGTTTTCTATGGCTTTTGCTGTTGTTATCCATTTGGTTCCTCTGTATGGTCCGATGCCTTCGTGTTTCATTATGGTTTGTGGTTGGATTTGGCATAGTTCTTTTCTGGTTTTTATTCCTTCTTTTTCTAGTTTTCTTACAAATTCGTTGCCCATTCCGGGTATTGCTTGTATTCCAACTCTTTTAGTTGGGAGAGTTGTTATTTGTGGCTCACCACTTGTTTTGATTAATGGAGTCTTTGTTTCTCCATACTGATTCTGTATGGTTTTTAGGCCGTATATGGTTTTACCTTTTGCATTTATTGACTCATCTGCTTCTAGATTACTGGAAAAGATCTTAAAATCATCTAACTCATTCTTTAGTTTATTGATTAATCCGTTATCTTCTACTGTTACGTCGAAGGAGGAGAAGTCTGTGGTTTCCCGTATCTGATCAGTAACCACAACTACCTCATCGTTTAGCTCGCCTAGATCAATCTTTGGTACTATATTCGGATCCTTGATTATTAGGAGGGTTTCTTGGTTCCAGTTTCTTTTTGTGTATTTATTTATTGTGTTTAGGTGGATTGTTTCTGTTGGATTGGTTTCTTCGATTTTGGTTTCTTGTTGCGGTGTGGTTTTGGTGGTTAGGGTGATGTGTGGTTCTAGGTAGTTTATTAGGTCCTGTATTTCGTTTTTGGTGTAGTTCTTTATTGTTTGTTGGTCTAGGTGGAGTAGTCTCATTTGGTTGTTTTGGGTTGTAGATCCATAAATACTTTATTCAGTGAGATATTCTATATGAGTAATGGATATTAATTGGCTTAAATCTACATATCCCAACTACAAAGAACAAATCGAGTACCACACCGAGATAAAAGAACAAAAACCCCAAACCAAGGAATCTCAAGAACTAAACAAAGATCTAAAACAAAAACTAGATGAATTAGACCTAGATCTGTACACTCACCAAGCCGAAACCATTGACAAATATGTAGAGGGCGAGGATGTTTGTGTTACCACGGGTACTGCAAGTGGAAAAACCCTAGCATACGCCCTAGCACTAGCACACCGACACAAACAAAAACCAAATACCAAGAACTTACTAATATTCCCAACTAAGGCCTTAACAAGGGACCAAAGAAAAGAACTGAAACAAACCTACAGAGATCTAGGATTAGACCTAGATATCGGGATATATGATGGTGATGTCTCCTCCAACCAAAAAAAGAAGGTAAGAAATAACTCTGACTTAATTCTATCTAACTTTACTGGTTTGAATCTTTATATGAATAAGCATAGTAAATGGAGTCAATTCTTCGAGAATCTAGATACGGTGGTGATAGATGAGGCTCACTACTACACTGGTTTGATGGGGATGAATGTTGCCTGGATAGTAAGAAGGATCAGGAGAATCGCAAAGTACTACAATAAAGACCCACAATTCATCCTGGCAAGCGCAACCCTAGGAAACCCACGGGAACACGCAGAGAACCTAACAGGAAAAGAATTCTCAATAATAGATGAGGATGGGAGTGGGAGAGGAGCTAGGACTCTATTATTTTGGAACCCTCCTATGATCGGGGATAACCAGAGAAGAAGTACGCATAGGGAGAGCAGCGAATTATTAGCGCATCTCGCCTACCACGGATACCAAACCCTAATGTTCGCACCATCCAGAAAAATGACTGAACTAGACACGGTATGGAGCGAAGAACACCTCAAAGAAGAATATAACACCAAGGAACATGAAATATCCGCATACAATGCTGGCCACTCAAAGAAACAGCGAAGAGGAACAGAGAAGAAGCTGAAGAATGCGGAGATAGATGGGGTTGTTTCTACAACCGCCCTAGAACTGGGGATAAACATAGGAACTATAGAAGCAACGATTCTAAGCGGGTACCCAGGTAAGAGAATTAACTTCTGGCAACAAATCGGGAGAGCAGGAAGAGGTCAAAAAGAATCCCTCAGCGTACTAGTCCCGTTCAATTCGGCTCTGGATCAATACATAGCTCATAATCCGGAGCACTTACTAGGTGAAGGCGTTGAGGATGCTGTGATTGATCTTAGCAATAATCAGGTTTTCTCTAAGCATGTTCTTGCGGCTAGCCAGGAACTACCGATAACCCACAACGATAGAGAAATACTTGCGGATCGGGTAGGTAAGGCAGCTAAGATGTGGAAGAAAAAGGAGTATTTATCCGGAGACCTAAATAAGGGATACAGATACGTTAAAAGAGACTTCCCCCAATCCAAAATAAACCTCTTCACAGCCCAAAACGAATACCAACTAAAACTACGTAGCAACGAAGAAACAGAAACCATTCCCTCAGTAGATAAGACAAGAGCCTATAGAGACTTCCACCCAAATGCGGTATACCTTCACCAGGGCCAATACTACCAAGTACAGGAATTCAAAGAAGGAAAAAACCCCGAAATAATTCTAAGGCAAGTAGATACTGACTACTACACTAAATCCAGTAGTCAAACCCACATATCCAACATAAAGAAACAAGAAACCAAAAAAATCGGCGAACTACGAATATGCCGAGGAACAGGACAAGTAAAGATACATTACAGCCACTATCAAAAGAAGAAGATCTCAAACGACGAAGTAATGTCGACCAAAGAAATAGACCTAGACCCAATCACAATAAACACCCAAATCACATGGATAGAAATACCAGATGAAACAAAAAAAGAACTAAGAGAAACCGCCAACCAAAAAACCAAGAACAATGAATGGAAAGAACTAAAACAAAACCAAACCCACTACAATGGAGCAATACATGCACTAGAACACACCTTAATCCATATGCTCCCACTAATAATGATGATCGATGAAGAAGACGTAGGCGGAATAAGCCACCCCGACCACCCCGAACTAGGAAGATCAGCCATCTTCATATATGACGAAGTTAAGGGAGGAGTTGGATTCGCACATGACGCTTATCAACGGTTTAAAGAACTTGCAACGAAAACCAAAAAACACCTAGAACAATGCCAATGCCAAAGCCTAAGAGGATGCCCAGCCTGCACATACTCACCAAACTGCGGAAACGACAACAAACCCCTAAACAGACCCCTAGCCATCAAATTATTGAATAAAATGCAAATAAAAGAAGAATAACCATACTTGATTTTTATCGTATAATATCCAAATAACCTAACAATTACTTAAACCTAATATCATAAAATACAAAGAAAAATAGATCACCATAACAAGTTACAATATTATAAACCTAGGCATTAACCCATATCCCCCCAGAAACCACCCAACAAAAACCAACCATTACCTAGGGATCAACCCCCAGCGGAAATAAGAGTATACAAAAACAAAAAGAAAACAAAAAATATTCAAGAAAAGAAGAAGAACTACTTAGTAGCATCCGAAATAACCTTAAACAAAATACCTATAAACCCACCCGCACCCAACAAGAAACCAACAACAACGAAAATCAAAGGAATAACACTCCTAATAACCCTAGCAACAATTGGTAAATGATAAGCCCAAAAAACCCTGTTAACCCCATAACTCAACAAAAAACTCCCAACTATAACCGCTAAATAAAGTAAAATCATTTCCTTCTGCAACGCATAATTCAGTGCATCCTTAGCTGTAATATCTGGCATATATAAAAGTACAAATCACGCCTTATAACAATTATCATAATAAACAAAATTAATAAACCAATCAAAACCCTTCTTAATCAATATTTTAATAGATACCTTTACTCATCCCGAAACTGATTTAAGACTAATTATCAAACAATAAAAGGGTGTTTACCATCCAGAGTATCAAGAATTTGGCCTCACTAATAACTAATCGTATATCTGGAATTTGCGGAATAATCACCCCAATAATAACACTCACCTTCATCACCACCTCCATAATGATTCATCCCTGGTTCAACTGGGCTGACAATGCTCTCAGCGATCTAGGAGCACTAGGAACACCACATAACTACATATTCAACATAGGAATAATACTCACAGGAATAATAGGCCTACTATTCACCTTAAACATATATAAAATAATGAACACAAAAATAGGTAAACTAGGACAATTCTTATTCGGCTTGGGGTTAGTGTTCCTAATATTAGTCGGCATTTTCCCTAGTGGAACTTCACCTCATAATTTAGTAGCTATCTCATTCTTTCTCTTTTCCACGCTTGGCATTGTGGTAGTAGGAGTTGATCAACTATTTTCCAAGCATACGAGGGAGTGGGGATTATCCCTAATGTTTATTATAACCTTAGGGTTAACCTCCTTACTACTTATTACAACCATCCCTTATGATCTAGATGCTGCCATTCCCGAGGCCATTGGGGTTATCGTATTCTCAGAGTTTTCTCTCGGTTTTGGATATAGGTTGTTAGAATTGTAGAGGTGGAACACGGTTTCATTTTATGTGGTGCACCTATAGAGCTGGAGACCGTGTTCCACGAAAATAAAACTTGATTAACACTATAAAAACCTTTACCTCAGAGTTAAAAACATCTACACAATGAATAATTTTCAATTCGAAACAAGAACCTAAACAAGCCAAAAAGAAACCTTAAACGATACTCTTAACTAATCCTTCCTACCCCAAAATAAATGCAAATAAACCAGATAATGAACCTTTAAGAAATAACATTCACCAAAAACCCAAATAAAAAAATAATAATCCACTAAAAAATAGATCAAACCGAAACATTTCCCAAAGACACAGGTAAAAACACAAATCAAGATTCAACAACCGGTTGAAAACCTTAAAAACTGATCCAAAAAATTTAAATCCAAATCCCCAAGAAATAGATAGGTGGAACAATGAAAAGATCATGGCACTCAATGCCACTGAAAAAAATCCACAATGAAACAGGAAGCTCAAAACAAGGACTCAAAAGTGAAGAAGCTAAGAAAAAATTAAAAGAACACGGTAAAAACCAAATCGAAAAAGGAGAACAAACATCCCCCATCGAAATCTTCCTAGCCCAATTCAAAGACTTTCTTGTATGGATACTAATAGCAGCCGCAATCATATCATTTTCTGTAGGCCACCAGATTGATACTTATCTCATTGTAATTATTGTTGCTGCCAATGGTATTTTTGGTTTTTTCCAAGACTGGAAGGCGGAAAGATCTATAGACGCCCTAAAAGAAATGGCCACACCAGAAGTCATAGTGATAAGAGATGGAGAAAAAAGAAAAATAGAATCCAAAAACATAGTACCCGGAGACATAATCATCCTTAATCAAGGATCTTCAGTACCAGCAGACGCAAGAATAATCGATCAACAAAATCTAGAAGTAGATGAATCAGCACTAACAGGAGAAAGTATCGCAATAAGCAAGACCACAGGACAAATAAAAAAAGATTCTGAATTAGCAGAACGAAAAAATATGCTCCATAAGCAAACAAATGTCGTAAAAGGAAAAGCCAAGGCTATTGTTGTCGAAACAGGTATGGACACTGAAATAGGGAAAATCGCTTCAGAACTTCAAGAAGTAGAAGAAGGAAAAACCGTATTCCAAAAAGAAGTAGATGAATTAGGAAAAAAATTAGGAATTCTAATATTAGGTATCTGTGCTTTATTAATACCTCTACTATACTTTAGGAGTGGAGAACCCGTAACCGCATTCCTTACAGCAATCGCATTAGCAGTAGCCGCAATTCCAGAAGGATTACCAGCAGTAGTAACACTAACACTAGCAGTAGGAACAAGAAAAATGGTGAAAAGAAATGCATTAGTAAGAAGACTATCAATAGTAGAATCACTAGGATCAGTAGACGTAATATGTACAGACAAAACAGGAACCCTAACCGAAAGCGAAATGGTAGTAAAAAAGATATACACCAATGGAAAAGAAATAAACGTAACAGGAGGATTCTCACCAGAAGGAAAATTCAAACAGAATAAAGAAAAAATTGACACCTCCCAACTAAACAAAATTCTCCAAGTAGGAGCCTTATGCAATGACAGTGAAATCAAAGACGGAGAAATCATAGGCGATCCAACTGAAGCCGCTCTCATACAATCCGCACAAAAAGCAGGACTAAAAAAAGATAAACTAGAAACTAAATACGAACGAATAGATGAAATACCTTTCTCTTCAGAAAGAAAAATGATGACAACAATACATAGTGGAAATCAAGATGATATTGTCCATTCTAAAGGCGCTCCAGAAGTACTTCTAAATAAATGTAACAGATACTGGGATGATGGAGAAATCAAAGAACTAACTCAAGAAAAGAAACAAGAATTTCTCACAAAAAATGATGAATATGCGGACAACGCTCTAAGAATACTTGGAATGGCATTTAAACAAATAAACCTGAAAGATCTATCTGGAAAAGAGAAAAAACATAAAATAGAAGAAGAACTAAGCAGTGAAATTGAGAACGAAATGATCTTCTTAGGACTTCAAGGAATGATGGACCCGCCAAGAAAAGAAGTTAAAGAATCAATACAAACCTGTAGAAATGCAGGAATAAGAACAGTTATGATAACTGGAGACAACGCAAAAACAGCTAAAGCAATCGCATCAGAACTTGGATTTAACAGTGAAGTAATAACAGGAAAGAAAATAAACACAATGACAGAAGAAGAATTAAAAAAAGAAGTAGAATCAACAAATATCTTCGCCAGAGTCACACCAACCCATAAAGTGAAAATATTAAGCGCCCTCAAAAACTTTGGACACACAGTAGCAATGACAGGAGACGGAGTAAATGACGCACCATCACTAAAGAAATCTGAAGTAGGAGTTGCCATGGGGATTCGAGGCACAGATGTCTCAAAACAAGCATCCGATATGGTCCTATTGGATGATAACTTCAAAACAATAAAAGAAGCAATAAAACAAGGAAGAGGGATCTTCGATAACATAAGAAAATTCGTAAATCTACTCTTATCAGGGAATTTAGGAGAAGTCTTCACAGTTTTCATCGCATCCCTTTTAGGTTGGGGACTTCCACTAACAGCCGTAATGCTACTATGGGTGAACCTTTTGACCGATGGACTACCAGCCCTCGCACTTGGAGTTGATCCAACTGATGAAGAGATAATGAAAAGGAAACCTAAAGGTAAGGATGAAGGAATATTCGACAAGTATTTAGGGTTTTCAATACCCTGGATAGGAATATTCGTAACCATAATTTGCTTGGCATTGTTTAAAATTGGATTACCTAATATCGCCAAAGCCAGAACATTAGCATTTACATCTCTAGTAATCTTAGAATTAATGGAAGTTTATCCAATCAGATCAAGATACGGAACCCCTACATTCTCCAATAAATGGTTGATCGCAGCCATAATAGTTTCAATAATGGCACACCTAATGATCCTATATACACCATTGAATACGTACTTCGGAGTAACTCCATTGGGAATAAAATCATGGGAAATGATAGGCGTAGGTATAATAATCTTCGGAATTGCAATGCTGGTAATGAGACTAATCGAGAATAAATACATACGTCCAAAATAATTAATATGAACCCTCGATAAATTTGGCCCCTACCAGTAAAACCTTTCAATCATTAAAGAAGAACAAAGTAGTATTAGAGAGGTTTAAGGTTTTCTTCTTTTTATTCTTTTATATATAAGTCCAAGTATAGAAGCTAAAAAAAGTGCCGTGTATATTATTGTTATTCCTAGGTTCCCGAAGTCTGTACCTATCAGTAAAGCGTGTACAAACACAAAAGAGACTACGAGGTACATTAATGAATGGAAAATTCTCCAATATTCTGGAATCTTTTTTCTTAAAAATGCACCTAATACAGCTATATACATGATATAGAGTGCTGGTTTTCCAGCAAATAACCAGAAGCTATACCATGAAGAAGTATTAGGAATGAAAATCGTTAAATCACCTAAATCTAAAAAATAAGTAATTGGATGGAGTGTAGCGCTTGCAAGTCCAACTGCCCCAAATAAATGATGAATTTTTAAGAAAGGTTTTCCAAAAACCTGATCAACATGTTCAATGAATGGAGTAAGTAAAATAGTTATTAATAAGAAATAAAAGCCTGATAATTATCCCGTATAATCCAAAAATAAGGGCTAAAACGTAATACCCAATCTTTTTCAAAATATCACGCACTAAGATATAGGAAGTCAATATTTATTAAATCTTCTAAGGACACCCGGTTCGGTCTAAAAAAATTATTAATAAAATGAAAAACTTTTAAAGCACTAAAAAAATAAGATTACATTTCTTTCTTTTGCAAAATCTCTTACTAATCGTTTTTTGTTATTTGATAACTAATTTTTTCCTGTGAAATTAGCTCAGTGTGGTAAAAGAGTCTAATATTTAAATCATAATTTCCTAGTTCTATATCCGATATATAGATGTTATCCTTAATTATTGAAGTTTCTTGTGGTTTAAGTATTTTCTCGGTTTGAAAGTTGAGGCTTCTTTTTTTATCGTTTGTCTCAATGATTCCTTCATTTAATTTTGTACTAATGTCTCCATAGTTCATCAATTTTATTCTTATACCAGATATTTTCCCTTTAGAAGATTCTTCGTAAGATTTTGATATCTCAATATCGATTATCTCAGGTTTTGCAGGTTCGATTATAGTAAGGGTGCTAAGTATGGTCTCTCTCTTATCATCTACTACGTATGCCTTATATTTTCCTGGATTTATTATCTCCAGGTTCTTGGCTAAGGTGATTGTAAAACTCTTGTTTCCTTCTTGGAACTCTTCTGTGTTAATTTGCTTTTGATCTAGGATTTTATTATTAGGATCTTTTATGAAGGCTTCATATTCTCCTTTGATCCCGCTAATGTTTAATTGGAAGTAATTAGAAGTTATATAAGAATCTTGTTCGATAATGAATTTACATTCTAGGTTCTTTTCTACCTTAGTATCTGTTTCATTATCCTTTAATCCAGTTTCTTGTTCGTTATTATTAGGATTATTGGTTTTGTCTTCAGGTATTTGGTCGTTTAGTTCATTTGTGATGCTTTTCAGACAACCACTAACGGTTAGAGATAAGAAGATTAATGCAATAAAAATGATATAAGTATATTTTTTGTTCATGTTATTCAGAAAAAATTGATCAAATAAAAGTTTTTTTGAAAAATAAACTTTATAAGGTCTACAAAAAAGGTCAATATATTAACCACAGTGATCTATTAAGATTATATAAATAATCTGATTGATAATGCGTGTCTATATTTCTAATAATGAATTAAAAGAGAGGAATGTATTTTAATCAGATCTTTTGTTTCCTTATTGTCCTCCTTCTCCTTTGCCTTCATTTTCTTTTTCATCGTCTTCATCTTCGGATTCGTCTTTTTCATTTTCTTTTTTGCCTTCACCTTGATCTTTTTTCTCTTTTTCCTTTTTTTCTTCGTACTGATCTTCGAGATTTTCTAGCTTTACTTCGACGGCTTCGATCTTTTGTTCTGCTTGTTTTGTTTGGTTATTATTTAGGAATTCTTTTGCTTCATTGATTCCTGATTCTATTTCTTCTGTTTCTGAAGAAGTTATATTATATTCACTGGTTAACTCATTTAAATCTTCTTTTAGCTCTGATATTTCTTCTTCTAGTTCTTCAAAATCTTTTTCACCTTTGTAATCTCTGTATAAACTCTTTATTTCTTTTTTTGATCGATTAAGGATTTGCCTAGATTCCTGAATTTCTCCTTGTTCTAAGAGATCAGTAGCGTTATTTAACTGATTTTCAAGATTCTGTATCTTGGTTTGATTTACATCGTATTCCTCTATGTCTTCTAAAAAGTCTTTGTACTCCTCAATACGTTCCTCAATTCCATTTGCAGGTCCTTTTTCTTCTTTTTCCTGTTCCTCTTCTTTTGCTTCTACTTTACTGATTACCTCTCTTGCAGTATTTATAGCGGCAGTTGATTTTCCATATGCTCGACCGTAATGGCTTTCATTGTAGCTTTGGTTGGCATCCTCTAGAAATCTTTGGGCATTCGATAATGGGTTCTCTATACCTGGGTGAGTTGAATTACTTGCGATTCTAGTTGCGTTTTCCACTATTTCTTCGGCTTGGATTAGGGTTGATTCGGTTTGGTTCTTTATTGTTTCATTGGATTTCTCTTCTATCTCTGCTTCTTCTTCCTTGATGTCTTCTTTGACTTGTTCTGGGTTGAATTCTGGTCCTTCCATAATAGTTATGTCACTAATGTTTTTTTGCTGTAGAAGGTTTCTTACTCTATTGAGATTTGATTTGTAGTCTCCTTGTCCTTTATCGGGTAATACTATGATTACGCCTTTTCTTTCTCTTGTTACTTCCTGAGTTTCTTCTAGTGTTGCTATGTCTTGCCCATGAGTTATCGTAGCGTTGTTGGTTGTTATGTTCAGGGTTTCGATAAGGTTTATTCCTGTTTCGTATCTGTCTTCTCCGCTGATTCTTTCTACATTTATACCGTATTCCGAGAGATTATTTTCATATTTTTCTGGTACTGCTTTGGTTCCTCCGATTACGAATACTTTGTCTGGGGCTTCTTCCAAAATTTTGTTGAGTGTTTCGTCGTTGTATTGTCCCCATTCTGTTTCTACTATTTTTGAATCTAGTTTGTCTGCTACTGATGTTGCTACGGCTAGGTCAGATTCGTTTTTACTTACAAGGAGTAGTTTTTCTTGGTTTTCTTCTTGTCCTTCTATTGTATTGATTCCTAAAGTTGATATTATTAATGTGCTAATGATCATTATGCTTAGTATTCTTTTTTTCATGTTTTACACCTCTTATTTGGTTTGATTATACAGGGATATGTACTATTTTTTATCCCTTCTATATGTACAATATTGTACACACTTTTAAATCTTACTACCAACAAAAACCAAACAAAATAATAAACAAAAAACGCCATAAAAATCGACAAGAACAAACCTAAACCAAAAATAAAACCAAAAAAATCTAATGAAGTAAATAAAAAAGAATAGAACAATTTAAACCCCTCCCTTCCAATGAAGAGGAAAAAATCCCTAAAAACCAAATGCCATAACAACCTATTACAAAAAACAAACAATTAATAAAAGGAACTTCCGTAACAAAGATACATAACAATGTTATATATTAATTAATAACGAGCTCAAACAAATTCAAATAATCAACTCAGAATAAATTAAAAAAATCCTCAAAAAACCAAAAATTTGAATTTCACTTAAATATTACTAGAATTTAATATGCTATGAATTTCTTTAAAAAGTTTTATATATAACAAATAACCTGAATATTGTTAGTATTAATTCTTTATAAAGAGGTGAGAAGTATTTCATCCACAAACAGAACGGAAGTAAACCCTATCCAATACCTTATTGTAGGACTACTCATTCTTTCATTAAT
>CAYTEI010000052.1:5592-11974 GCA_964436705.1 uncultured Thermococci archaeon | reverse complement strand
AGGATGTGAACACTGTTTGGAACCTTGTCCATTGTCGTTTAAATAAGTAATTTTTTGAATTTGGAGTTGTAATGTATGTTTAAGAATTTTAAAAGGTATTTAGTTACAGGTTTGATTACTGTAGTTCCTTTGGCTGCAATTATATATATAGGTTGGTATCTTTTTTCTTTTTTGAATTCAACTGTGGGAACTATAATTTATGAATTAACTGGTTTAAACTTCCCTGGAATTAGTATAGTTATATCCTTGACGGTTGTTCTAATGGTTGGTGTATTCGCATCCTTTACCATTGGTAAGAGAGCTATCAAGACCTTTGAAAAACAGATTAATAAGATCCCTCTACTCAGTGACATGTATAAAGCGTTAAAACAAGCCAGCGAAACCTTCTTAATCCAAAAACAAGAATTTAAAACAGTCGTACTAGTAGAATATCCAAGAAAAGGAATCAAAACAATCGGATTTGTCACAGGCGAACCAGTACCTCCAATAGCAAAAAAATCAGAAAAAGAGCTCGTAAACGTATTCATACCTACCTCACCTAACCCAACCTCAGGATATCTAACCTTCATACCAGAAGAAGATCTTGAAGAACTAGATATCAGCATTCAAAAAGGATTGAAAATAGTTTTCTCTGGAGGTTTCTTAACAGAAGAAAAAGAAATAGAAGAATTCTAAATATTAGCCCATTCTAATAAATCTTTATACGCTAATATTCTTGAAGCCGCCTTCTTAGATTCGGGACCCGGGTCCTTCATGAAAAATCCATTAACTTCAGGAACAGTTCCATAATCTTCTCCTTCTAAAGCCTTCATCCCTAACCTAATCGTATCCACTAGAAGACCTGCAAGTGCTGGACTATCATTCATCCTAGCATTTAGAATTATTTCATCCTTAGCTCCATTAAAGGATTCATAAACCATATGCATAGAAACAAATTTATTATCACCCAAGGGCTCTAAGTAGCCGGTGGGTTTTATGTAATTCGGAGGTTCATATCCTAATATATTCTCAACTATAGATGATTTAGTCTTCTCTTTTGACTTATTCTTACCTTCTTGCGTTAAAGCAAGAAAATCATTATTTCCGCCAATATTGAATTGCGCTACAGATTCCACTTTTCTAGCTCTTTCTGCCTCATGCTCTAATATATCGGATGTCAATGGAGTTGCTCCACTGGCACCATCGTCGCCGAAGATCACAAGATTAGATTCTTCAGCGATTTCAAGGTAAGCAGGATCATTTGCGATTGGGGTTGGAATAGCGTTAACAAAAGCCGCTCCTCCACGTTTCTTTGCGTATTTACCAGCTATATAGGCATAAAGTTGGTTTGCTGTGATACGATCCTTATCATCTCCCTCGATAACTCTCTCTAGTTCTTTAAGATCTCCAAATTTTTCTACCTCTTCAGTTGTACACACATTAACTATGACATCAGGATCTAATTCTAACCATTCTTCATAAAGAAAATCTACACACTCTTTTAGAGAATATTCGGAGTCTAATCCGTCTACCTCAATTTCCATATCTCTTAAGCTTCCAAGATCTACTCCTCTTTTCACTTCTTTATCCTTCAATGATTCAGGAGCGTTTGAGGAATAATCTTGAGAAACTTCGTAAAGATCCTTACCTATTTTATCTTTATCAACTTCATACGCTCCTAAGAATTCTATATCTTCAATTTCCCTGTCAAGTTCATCTCGAAAGGGAACTCCAGTATCATCAATCTCGTCGTTCTTGATTCTTTCAACGCCTGTTGTAAGAGTACTTCCAACGTAACCCTGTCCTAATATTAAAACCTTCATTTCTTTTTCCTCCTCTAATACTGTAATTTGATCTTAATTCATATTGTTTTATTATTATAAAGTATTTAAATATGAGGGATCATGGATTTATTATGGCTCAATTAGAGTCTTAGGATCTAATGAATCCTCTTTGATTAGGCCTCCAAAATATGCTTGCCCTACTGAAACGCCTGCATCTCCTCTAGGGATTTTATTAGTCTGTCTAAACTTGAACCCTTTATTTTTACAGATCTTATTTATTTCAGAAGAGATTATATCGTTATAGGAAACTCCTCCAGTAAACCCAATGGTGTCTACATTGTGTTCTTTAGCAGATTTAATTGCAGCCTCACCGAAAGATCTGGCTAAGGATTTATGAACAGTGTAACCAATGTCTCTACGAGTTTTATTAGATCTTATTATTTTGGGTAGGATTTCGTGGGCTTTAATTAAGTTATTCTCTATGGGGATCCTCCATCCTAGATCCTTTCCATTTATTGATGAGGATTCCAGTTTTATCGCTGCTTCACCCGCATAGTTACGGGTACAGCAAATATCTAGTAGGCATGATACTGCATCTAAAAATCTACCTGTGGATGATGTATAGGCAAGATTTACTTCTTTTCTTATCTGATCTTTGATGACTGATAGTTCTTTTTCTCCATATTTTACTGTCTCTTTGGGTTTATTGAGGATGGATGGTATATCGTATTCTTCTTCAAGTTGACTGAGGATTCCGATTAGTGATCTGATTGGGTTTTTTGCTGCTTTATCGGCTCCTGGTAATGGATAATAATCTATATGGTGAGTTCTTTTAATTTCGTTCTTTGATATGTAGAAAACTTCTCCTCCCCATGTTTTACCGTCCCATCCGTATCCGGCTCCATCTGCGTCTATAACGATCATTTCATCTTCAGGGTATTCGGTTAATAGTGTTCCAGCATGAGCTACATGGTGCTGTACCTGGTAGTAAGGAGTATTCATTTCCTCAGATAGTTCTTCACCAAATTCTGTGGTATTAAAAAGTGGATGAAGATCTGAAATTACCATGTCGAACTCTTTCAATTCTAATAGGTTTTTTAGATGTCTGAGGGTTTCTTTTAAGAATTTCATAATTTCTAGGTTTGATGTATTTCCTAGATGTTGTGAGGGAAAAATATTACCGGATTTAATTAGTGATATAGTATTCATTCGTTCTGCTCCAAGTGCTAATCCATTATAGTTAAATCCAGTTTCTAATGATAGTGGGATAAATCCTCTTGATCTTCTAATTATAGATCTTTGATTATTTACAAATCTAACAACTGAGTCATCAGTCCTGTTTAGTATTTCTCTATTATGTAGAAGATAATGATCAGTTATATTGCTGAGCTTTTCTCTAGCTTTATTGTTCTCTGTGATCATTGGTTTTCCAGGCATATTTGCGGAAGTCATTACGATCGCAGGAGTTTCCAGATATTTGAAAAGCAAATGATGCAGCCCAGTATATGGAAGCATTACGCCGACGGTGTGAAGATCGGGAGCTATTTCGTTGGATATAATATTTCCTAAGTTTTGTTTTTTCTGGAGGAGGGTTATCGGTTTTCTATATGAGGTTAATTCCTCTTTTTCTTTTTCACTTACCTTTGCAAATTTTTTTACTGTTTCTAGATCTCTAGCCATTATAGCGAAGGGTTTGGCTTTTCTTTTAGTTTTTGATCTTAGTTTTTTGATAGTTCGTGAAGAATTATTGGAGGCATCACAAACTAGGTGCATACCTCCAGTACCCTTGGTTATTATGATTTCGTCTTTTTGTATTAGTTCTGCCGCTTTTTTTATTGTTTCATCAGTTTTAATAGGGTTTTTTCCTTTATAGAGTGTGTATTTTGGTCCGTTCTCAGGGCAGGATACTGGTTGGGCGTGATATCTTCTATTCATAGGATCTTCGTATTCTGTTCGGCAGAAACTGCATAGATCAAATTTGGACATTGTAGTTTTTTCTCTATCATATGGGAGGGATTTTATAATTGTGTATCGGGGTCCGCAATTAGTACAGTTAATGAATGGATATTTGTATCTTTTATCATCGGGATCGAATAATTCCTCTACACAATCATCACATATTGATACGTCAGGAGGAATTACTGAAGTTGAAGAGTTTTCAGTAGATTTCTTACTTGTTTTAATCTTGAATTCTTCGTATTCTTTGTTCTCTAATTTTTGTGTGTTTATATTATCTATTCTTGATAAGGGTGGGTTTTCTGTTTTTAATTGGTTAAGGAATTTATCGATTCTTTTTTGCGGTCCTTCTATTCGTATTTGCACTCCTGATCCTCCAAGGTTCAGGACATAACCTCTTAGATTGTTTTCTTTGGCTTTTCTGTAGATAAATGGTCTGAATCCGACTCCTTGAACTACTCCATCTATATTTAGTTGGTAAGATTTTGGTTTGCTGATCTTTATACCCCCTGGGTATTGATTTCTTAGTGATGGTGGCTTCCTGTTGATTTCTTGGTGATCTTGGTTCTGTGGTGGTTTATATATTCGGATCTATCCCTGTATTGTTTATGTTGTATTGTTTGCGGGATTTATATTTTTCAATGGTCTTTTATCTTTAGTAGTGTTTAAAAATTTCTATTCCTTATGATAGATATAGGTGATCTTATATGTCGAATGATGAACCCGTTGAAGTAGGGGAAAGTGCCATGGAATTTAGTTTGAGGGATCAGGATGAAGAAGAGGTAAAATTATCCAATTTCGAGGGAGAAAAGGTTTTACTGTCTTTCCATCCTCTTGCATGGACAGAAGTATGTAAGAACCAGATGCAGTCATTAGAAGAGAACTACGAAAGATTTAATGATCTTAGCACGGTTCCACTTGGGATTAGTGTAGATCCTGTTCCAACAAAAAAAGCTTGGTCTGAAGAGATAGGTCTTGATAAAACTCGAATACTAGCCGATTTCTGGCCTCACGGAGAAGTAGCAAAAAAATATGGAATATTCATTGACGAAAAAGGAATTTCAGAGAGAGCGAATATACTGATTAACGAAGAAAGAGAAATTGAGTTTGTTGAGATCTATGATATCCATGAATTACCGGATATAGATGAGGTAATAGAGAAAATAGAGAGAATATAATTTATTTGGAGAGTTTCTTGTTCTCTTCTTTTTATTATTTAAAGAAATATTAAATAGGTATGTGGTTTTTTACATTGTTAGTGCCATTATTGCTTTTTGTGCGTGTTTTCTGTTTTCTGCTTGGTCGAAGATCACTGAGTTTGGTCCGTCTGCTACTTTCGCTGTTACTTCTTCTCCTCTGTGTGCTGGTAGGCAGTGCATGAATATAGATTCCTTGTTTGCTTTGTTCATTAGTTCTTGGTTTACTTGGTATGGTTGGAATTGTTTTATTCTTTCCTCTTTTTCATCTTCATCTCCCATGCTTGCCCATACATCTGTATAGATTATATCTGCATTTTTTACTGCTTTATCTGGATCATTGGTTACCTTTATTTGGGCTCCAGATTTCTTTGAGTCTTTTTTAGCTAGTTCTACGATTTCGTTATCGGGTTCGTATTCTTCGGGGGTTGCAATGGAGACATCCATCCCTACTTTGGCTCCGCCAAACATTAAGGAATGGGATAAGTTATTACCATCACCAACAAAAGCCAGTTTTTGATCAAAAGTATTTTTCTTTTCCTTAATTGTGAAGAGATCGCTAAGAACTTGAACTGGATGGGTAAGATCGGTTAAACCATTAATCACTGGTACTGAAGAATTTTTGGCTAGATCCTGGATGTCTTGGTGGTCGTAGACTCTTGCCATTATTCCGTCGGTGTATCTACTTATTACTTTTGCTGTGTCTTCTATGGTTTCTCCTCTTCTTAATTGTAGGTCTTTGGAGCTTAGGTATAGTCCGTGTCCTCCGAGTTCTGTCATGCCGACTTCGAATGATATTCTTGTTCTGGTTGATGGTTTTTGGAAGATCATTGCTAGTGTTTTTTCTTTTAGTCTTTGATGTGGTTTTCCTGTTTTTTTGGCTATTTTAAGGTTTTCGGCTGTTTTCATTATAGAATATATATCTTCTTTATTTAGATCATGTAGCCAAACTACATCCATTCCCTTCATATCTTTCATTTTATCGCCTTTGTAATCTAGGTATCTGAATTTTTAATCTTTTCTCTTTGAGGATCTCGTATTTGTCTACATATACATCTGCATATATAGATGCTAAAACATCTGAAATCGCTTTTTTTCTAGTATTACGTAAGTACCTACATAGAGAAGTGCAAAAAATCGGTTTAAATACCCAGTGAACTCTATTAGTAGACGATGATCTTTAATTATGGAGGGAGGTGAGATTTTTATGTTTGAGAAAGACAAAAGAGGACAAGTCGGAATAGGAACCATGATAGTATTCATAGCAATGGTACTAGTAGCAGCAGTAGCAGCAGCAGTACTAACCCAAACAAGCGGATTCCTACAACAAAGAGCAATGAGCACAGGAAGAGAAACAACCGAACAAGTATCAACAGGAATATCAGTCCAACAAATAGAAGGAAAAACAAACGCAACCGGTGCAGGAGAAAACATAACCCAAATGGCAATCTTCCTCAGAACAAACAC
>CAYTEI010000052.1:0-5492 GCA_964436705.1 uncultured Thermococci archaeon | reverse complement strand
ACAAGTAATAGTACGTTTACTTTGCTTGTAGCACAAGACTATGATGGTTCAGCACTATCAGCAAAAACTCCAACCCTAAACAAAGGAGACAGAGTAGCACTACTCGTAGACACCTCACAAGTATTTGGAGATGCCACGACCTTTGATTCAACCAATGGTGATGGAATTGGTGTTAGAACTTCTATTTCGGGAGAGGTTGTTCCAGAGATAGGTAGTCCTGCAGTAATAGATTTCACAACCCCAACCTCATACACTGAGCAAATTGTAAATCTACAATAATTTCTGATTTCCTTCCTTTATGTTTGGGAAGCGAGTTAGCTTATTAATCTGTATTTAGTTTTTGAGTTTGTTAAGGCTTATTGGAGGTGAGATTTTTATGTTTGAGAAAGACAAAAGAGGACAAGTCGGAATAGGAACCATGATAGTATTCATAGCAATGGTACTAGTAGCAGCAGTAGCAGCAGCAGTACTAACCCAAACAAGCGGATTCCTACAACAAAGAGCAATGAGCACAGGAAGAGAAACAACCGAACAAGTATCAACAGGAATATCAGTCCAACAAATAGAAGGAAGAGCAAACGGAACCACTGCAAGTGCTAAAATACATGAATTAGCGATCTTCCTTAAAACTAACACTGGAGGAAGCGAAATAGACCTAAGCCAAACCATAGTCAAACTAAACGATGATTCTCAACAAGCAGTACTCAGATTCCAAGAAAACGGAAATATGGCAAATATAGGCGAAGGAGGATCTCCTTCAAAAACTGGTAACGTAACTGTTGTGAATGCTACTAAGTATGGAGTTACCTCAAAATTTGATGGAGATATTGTACCCGCTTGGGGCAATACCACAGAAAGCACATTCACATTACTAGTAGCACAAGACTATGATGGCTCAGCACTATCAGCAGAAACTCCAACCCTAAACAAAGGAGACAGAGTAGCACTACTCGTAAACGCCTCACAAGTATTCAGAGATGCTTCTGATGATGCAGATGGTATAGATGTTAGAACAAGTATAAGTGGAGAAGTAGTACCGGAGATAGGTACTTCAGCAATAATTGACTTCACAACACCAACCGCATACACTCAAAGAATAATAGCGCTACAATAACTATTTATATGGTTCCCTAAGAGAGTTAATTAGGTATATATGTCTAATTTGATTAATTATATATACCCTCCCTTCCTTATTTATAAGGATGAGGAGGAGCGCCCGAGATAATGTTCAAAATAAAAAAAGATGAGAGGGGTCAGGTAGGAATAGGGACAATGATTGTCTTTATTGCAATGGTACTAGTTGCTTCTGTAGCTGCCGCTGTGCTGATCCAAACATCCGGATACTTACAGCAAAGAGCCATGTCCGTTGGAAAACAAACTACCGAAGAAGTTTCAACCGGTTTATATGTTTTCCAAATCGGAGGCCACGTCACTGACAATTCCCTCAACCAACTGATCATATATGTAGAACCTAACATGGGAGGATCAACTGTGGACCTAAACCAAACAATATTAAAGTTATCAAATGGCGGTATCCAATCCGTATTAAGATTCAATTACAATACCACAGATGGTAACCTTACTGCTGTTACAGATGTAACCGGTCAAGGAGTTAATGATATTTACTCTGCTGGCGCTTGGAATGGGACAACTGATTCCCAGTTTGGTATAATAGCTCTTCAGGATGCCGATGACTCTGTGCGAAAGACTGGGTCTGTAGTGATCAATAATGGAGATAAAGTGGGTCTCCTCGTTAACACGACCGCTGTATTTGGAGGTCTTAGAACTCGACAACAAGTGGTTGGAGAAGTAGTGCCTGAGATAGGATCCCCAGGAATAGTTAGTTTTAACACCCCTCCAGCTTATATGAAGAAAACAATAGAGCTACAGTAACTTGTTAGCCTACCTTTCTATCTTGGAGGTTTATAACTTTGGATAATGAAAATGAAGTAGATGAAGATCTGTCAGAGAGATTTAATGATCTCGATGAGAAGCTTGAAGAAACAATGAAGTACCTGACAAATGAAGAAGATAGTGAAACTGAACAGGGCAGTGGATCAGGTCTTGCGCAAGGTTTAGGATTGATCGGTGATAAGGTTAGGTTGAAGAGTATTCCTGATGATACGATGCATACGATGATATCTATGCGTTGGTTAGAGTTCTTAATTGAGAAGGTAGGAACTTCTAATCTACAGGATGTACTTGAATATTATTATGAAATTGGTTGGATATCTGAAAGCGTGTTAACAAAGCTTGAAAAATATTCAAAAGGCGTTAAACCGTTTCATGATGAGCCTGATTGGAGGCCATCTGAAAAACTATCTACAAAGGGACATATTATGTCCTTGTTATACATAGAAAGATTAAAAGGTAATGACGTTGGTAAGGAACTTCTGGATAAACTAGAAAGAGAAGTAAAGAAAATAGAAAAAGGCGCGGAAAAGCTTTACGGAGTTTAAAGTGGATCAGTGCCCACTATCTTTTAATTAATATTTATGTGATAATATGGGATACTCAACAGCGGCAGCTACTTCAATAATAATAGTCGGATTAATACTTTCAATGGCATCTCTATACTCATCCACTAATCAATCCCTAGAAAGAGTATCAAAAGCCATGCAAGATAGAACAGAAAGAAGTCAAGAAGATATACATGGTCAGATCGAAATTAATAATGTAGATTATAATTCATCAAGAACTAATCTAACTATAAATGCAACAAATAAAGGAGATACAGTCTTCAAAGTTAAGAATAATAATAAAACTATCAATGTGCTCCTTGATGGAGTCTTATATAGTGAGGTTGGTGGAACGATCTCTAATTACTCTATAGATGGTGAGAGTTCTGATTTGTGGAGGCCTGAAACTACTTTGATCATATCTATGGATCTTGATAGCAGGCCTAATAGAGTGAAGTTAGTTTCAAAACCCGGTATTATGGATTATTATTCGTTATCTTAGGTGATATTAATGGCAAGTTTATCAGCTTCAAATATTATATTTTTCATCTTAGCTATATTAGCAGCTGCTAGTGTGGCTGGTGCAATGGTTGTTAGTGTTCAAGATATTTCTAATGCTATGGTTACTAAAGCAGATTCTTTATCTGATCAAATGAAATCGGATATCACTGTGATAAATGATCCTGAAGATGCTACCCAGAACTCAGACCTTATACTTTATATAAAAAATACGGGTGAAAAATCTCTTCCAGCAGATAAAAATAATGTGGATGTATTTTTAGACGGTAAATATATCACAGATATAACTACAGATATTCATGGGGGAGGCAATTGGGATCCAGGAAAAGTACTTATAGTTAACGCAACCACTATCAATGCAGGGGATCACAGAGTAAAGGTCTCCGTAGTCGGTGGAGTGAGTGATGAATTCCAATTCAGAGAATAAAAAGAAATTTAGAACAATTATCAACCTTCTTTCTAAAAGTAATCACAATAAATTCTCAATTATCAAGAGTAATTAATAAAAAATATATGAATGAAGTGGGAGCTAATGAATTCAATAAGATTAAAGTACAACCAAGACATAACATCAATAGAAGGGTGGTTCTCCTATAGTTTGGAGAGGATATAATGGATCATGGAAGCTCCAGAATCTCATCCGACTTAAAGCAATTATCATACAATAATCCACATTTAAAGAAGTACTTAATGGATTTCAAGGGTCTTTCAGGTAATTTTCCCGAGATAGTTGACGAACCCGATTACGAACATGAAGTTGAAAGGCCTAATATTATTTATCAAGTTTCTGAAACAGCTTTTATTCATATTTATAGATTATATGGAGAAGAAATGAAGTATATGGTTGTTGAGCCCGAGTTAACTCCTGAAGAACAACAGACTTATGACGAAGTCAAGAGTAAAATGCTTAACAAAAGCGCTGAAAAACCACCACCCTCAGATGAAAAAGGCTTCAGAGACTTCATCGAAGAACTACTAACCGAAAGCTTAGACATCACCGATTCTAGTGAATTAAATCAATCTAAAAGTGGGGGAACAGGGAGAATAGGTAAGATAAGGAGTGTTTTCTCCCAAGCATTGGGTCAGGAAGATACTATCCCGGTGAGCCAGTGGACTTATAATAAAATTAGATATTATTTGAATCGTGATATAGTTGGTGTCGGGCCTTTAGAGCCTTTGCTTAGAGATAAATCAAATGAGGATATCCATATAGTCGGTCCTAAAACCGTTCACGTTGAGAATAACATATTTGGTTTAATAGAAACTAACGTAGATTTCGGAACTGAAGAGGATTTTGATACTTGGGTTAAATCATTAACTGAAAGACTAGGAAATCCTGTTAGCGATTCTAATCCTATAGCTGACGCTAAACTTCCTGATGATTCTCGTTTAAATGTAATTTATCCCGAAGATGTTTCACTAAAAGGTTCAAGTCTTACAATTCGTGAATCAACTGAAACCCCATTATCAGTTTTCCAGATAACTAAATGGAATACGCTTAGTCCATACCTAACTGCTTATATATGGATGTTACTTGAGAATGATATGTCCGTTGGTGTTTGTGGAGAGACTGCTGCTGGTAAAACAACCACTCTTAACTCTAGTCTTTCTTTCATTCATGAAGACTCTAAGATCTACACGGCAGAAGAAACTCCTGAAGTTCTACCCCCTCATGAGCTTTGGCAACAACTTATAGCTAGAGAAGGGGAAGGAGATGAAGGAAGTGTTGAGATATTCGACTTAGTTATAGCAGCTTTAAGAGCGAGACCGGATTACATTATTGTAGGAGAAGTAAGAGGGGAAGAAGGTTTCAACGTATTCCAAGCAATGCAGACTGGACACCCTGTAATGTTCACTTTCCACGCAGGTGATATAGTTTCAATGATCCAAAGATTCACTGGAAAACCTATTAACGTGCCAGCAAGATTCTTTGGTAACCTTAATGCTGCAATTTTCCAGAACTTTTTGACATACGAAGGGGAAGGAGTGAGAAGAGTTACTAGTGTACATGAAATTGAAGGCTATTCAGAGGATATGGGAGGAGTAGTAACCAAAGAAGTGTTCAAATGGGATCCAGGAACTGATGAAGTAGAATTCACTGGAATGAACGATTCTTACTTACTAGAAGAAAGGATAGCTGAAAACAAAGGATACACCGACCCCAGAAGAGTTTATCAAGACCTAGAAGAAAGAAAACTAATAGTAGAGAGAGCAATAAACGAAGGAATCCTTGATTACCACGAAGTAAACGATCTAATAAATGATTATCAAAGGGAAGGAAGGGACGGATTGCCATTTACGATCCCTAATTTAGATCAGAGATAGAAGAGTTAGTGATAATCTTGCCAGAGTTTAACTTACCAAGTATAAGTAGACTACAGGAAATCAACGTCAGAATAATTTTCTTTATAATAACACCCATTCTAACCGCTTTAATATTCATATACTTTGATTTTCTCGGACCCTTCAAACCAGTTGCATATAGCTTTCCAGTTTTCACGCTTGGTGTTGGAG
>CAYTEI010000051.1:9017-12170 GCA_964436705.1 uncultured Thermococci archaeon | reverse complement strand
TGCTAGTAATACAATGATACCAAAAAGCATTGGAAGCATTACCTTAGTTGCTCTTTCTATTCCCTTTTGAACCCCGAAGTATATAGCTAACATGGTTGCAAGAAGCGCTATACCACCCCAAAGAATGGATGACGGTTGGTAAGATAAAGCTCCGAAGATAGGTCCCGGATTACTGGTTATGACAGATCCAGTTATGGAGCCAATTAGGTATCTAAATGAATACCCAATTATAGGCAAGTAAAAGGCAGGTATCAAGAACACGGTTATGTTAGGAATCATTCCCAAGTATTTACCGCCAGGCATACCGACATTTTCGAAGGCTTTGATTGGACCTCCATCCTGGCTTCTACCTAACCCCCATTCCACTGTAAGTCCTATTATCCCTGCTACCATCAGAAAGAAAAAGTATGGTATTAAAAACGCTGCTCCACCATTTTGGCCTGCTCTAAACGTGAACATCCAAATATTTCCTAGACCTACTGCTGAACCCATCGTAGCGGCAATAAACCCAAACTTAGATCCCCATCTTTCTCTATCAGGCATATTAAACCTCAAATATTGAAAGTGGATAAATACTAAAAAACTTTTTGATCATTTTCGTTAAAATCGATAAATTATCCTAATATTATCAAAAAAAGATAATTAATTTAAAGCTCTCCACTACTCCAACAGATTCGTGAAGAGAAAAGTTAAAATTTAACTTCAATCTTGTGAAAAAATCTCGTATCTCTAACAAAAATCAGATTCCTCAGAAAAATTCTCAAATATTAGGGCCCCAACCTCTCAGTTACTTAATCAGTAAACATTACAAGATACAATTTTAGGCTAAATGAAATCTTTAATATATCCAATCAACATTCTAAAGGCCTTTAAACTACTTTCAAGGAGATCTACATTGAAAAGGTAGAATACACCTAAAATTCTGCTGATAACCAAACAAAAATTCTAAGACTTCCCTACTCAAGAACAATAAAATGAATAAAGGTAGAGAAATCACCCTTCGACAGGTTTTAGTTTTGCTCTGAAGTGTCTTAATGCAGGAGGTTCATAAGTCATTTCAAGGCCTTTTATTTTGGTTCTATTTTCATAAAGATTAACAACGGATTCTGCAATGTAATCCAAGTGTGATTTAGTGTAGACTCTTCTGGGGATTGCTAATCTGGTTAGTTCTAGGTCTGGCCAGTCCCATTCACCATTATCCTTATTGGCAAATGCTAAACCTCCTAATCCTACACCTCTGATTCCTGATTCTATGTATAAAGCTGTATTTATAGCGTCTGCAGGAAATCTTTTTCTTGGCATATTCGGCAACCATTTTAAAGCATCTAAATAGATTGCATGTCCACCTGGTGGAAGTACTATTGGAACTCCTGCATCTTCAAGTTTTTCTCCTAAGTATCGAACTTGTTCCACTCTATTTCTTGCTTCTTCAACGTTCACTGCCTCTCTTAAGCCTTGAGCCATTGCTCCCAGATCTCTTCCTGCTAAACCTCCATAGGTAGGAAACCCTTCATAGAATATAGTTCTCTGTCTACATTTTTCATAGAGTTCTTCATTATCCATAGCAAGTAATCCACCGATGTTAACTCTCATATCTTTTTTAGAACTCATAGTAAATCCATTGGCATAAGAAAAGATTTCTTTTATTATTTCTTTTATAGTCTTTTCCTGATATCCTTCTTCCCTTTCTTTTATAAAGTAGGCATTATCTGCAAATCTGGCTGCATCTATAAATAAAGGCTTATCATACTTATTAGCTATCTTACTAACTTCTTTTATGTTCTCCATTGAAACTGGTTGACCAGCTGCAGTATTATTAGTAATAGTAAGCATTATTAAAGGAATCTTCCACTCATTTTCATTAAGTAATTCCTCTAACTTAGAACAATCCATATTACCCTTAAACGGATGTTTCTCCTCAGTCCGATACCCAACATCAACTAAACAATTAACAGGGTCACCTTTATTAGCCTCAACATGAGCTTCAGTTGTATCAAAATGGGTATTATTAGGAATAATATCTCCTTCACTCACTAAGTTTCCAAAAAGAACATTCTCCGCACCTCTACCCTGATGAGTTGGGATAACGTAATTGAAACCAAAAATTTCCTGGACAGTTTCTTCAAGATCAAAGAAGTTCTTACTCCCAGCATAGGCTTCATCTCCTTTCATCATTTCAGACCACTGTTTATCACTCATAGCATTTGTACCACTATCAGTTAATAAATCTATATACACATCTTTAGATTTTAACCTGAAAACACAGTAATCAGCTTTCTCAATACTTTTCTTTCTCTCAGACTTAGGAATCAAACTAATAGATTCAACCGCCTTAATCTTATACGGTTCAGGTTTCATATAAAAACCAGTTAATAGTTGAACTGAAAATATATCAATATTTTGATCATAGTAAAATCTTAATCGAGGACCAATAATTATACAAATCAATTTTACTCATTACCTTGCAGAAGAAATTAATTTTTAATTTATTTTGTTAAAGGAGGAATTAATAAATTCTTAATTATAAAAATTCAAGATTTACAACTCTAATCTTCAATACTTTCATCTGAAGAACTGAATTGATACGAGAACCTCTTCTTAAACCTATAGGGAGAGACGGACAGGATAAGTAAAATCTTTTTTACTTTTTCCACAATTCACTCCGCCTTTATACGTTTTCTAGATTAATTAAAGGAATCAATTTTTTGGTTTATGTATAATTAAATTTCGTACTCATGAATATCTTCACAAAAGTTATTAGGTTTATAAAGATCTAGATGTTAAAACAATTAAATATTATACATACGATATGTAGCTTCATAGCTTTTAAAAAAGGAATAAATTTGCACCTAATTGTTTTGGAGGGAAGAGTTTGAATCTCGAACTCCCTAAGATCTTAAATCCACATAAAAAAACTTATAAGATCTATTGTCTTACCTAAAATGGTGAATTATATGGCAAACGTTACTGTAGACCAAGATACCTGTACCGGATGTGGAGTTTGTACAAACATGGCTCCGCAAATTTTCGAATTAGGAGACAATAACAAAGCAGTTGCGAAAATGGACGAAGTAGAAGGTGATGACAAGGACAAAGCAGAACAAGCCGAAGATGCTTGCCCAGTCAACGCAATTTCAGTTCAATAAGTAAATA